>JABBBA010000069.1:0-19193 GCA_018607685.1 K189A clade bacterium
ATACGTATGGGACCTGCTCTGGTCAGAGAAATACAAACGCCCGGTAGACGACAATCAAACTACCGGAGACTTCCAGCCATCAGGTTTTACCACAAGTACGCTGCAGCCAATGTGGTTCAGGATTCGCTCTGCCGTGTTGCCAACCAGCAATCCTGGCAAACCTGACCGCGCCACACTACCCATGACCAGTAGGTCGATGTTGTTGTTTGCCACGTACTTGGCGATGGCGGTATGAGGTTTACCTTTAAGCACGTGATCTGACAACTTAAGGCCCGATGTATCTTCAGCCAATTCCCCAAGGCGTCTCTCTGCATCGGCCTTTAGAGATTGTTCCAGATCCTTGTACGCATCCTTGTGTGTCGACTTCTCATCTTCCAGCGGGTGCTCAAGCACATACAACAAATCAAGTTCCGCTCCCTCAGCTTCAGAGATACTTACCCCGACTTTAAGCAATCTATGATTGAGATTCGCCACCTCCAGCGACCTCATCGTTGGGTCCACCGCCACCGCCACCGAACTAATGGATCGGCGCCGGGAAGGCTTCAGCACCATGACCGGGCAAGGTGAGAAATGCATGAGGCGAACGTCTGTGTTACCAAACAGTGCATCGCGAATCGAACCCTTGGAATTTACAGACTTTACGATGAGATCAGACTCGTCCATGGCAGCCTGCCGAATGACCTCCAGGTAATCTTTTCCCGGCACGACAAGCTTCTTCATCGGAACTCTGTTGGCTTTTTCAGCCTTGATACACGCAATCAGGGTATCTAACTCTATGCCACGATCATAAATGAGTGTTTGCTGGATCTGGTTAATACTTTTCTGAAGCCTGACATCAGAAGTTGAAACCTCCTTAACGACTCCCATCACGAGAAGCTCAGCCCCCACACTCCTTGCGAACGTATGTGCGCGGTTGAGTGCGTTCAACTCTCCTTTGGCCCCGTCAGCGTAGAAAAGAATTTTCCTGACTTTATTCGCCATCACTTTCTCCACTATCGACACCAGGCATTTGAACATCAGATAACATTTCCCTGAAACTCTCAAGAAATGCACTGGAGGCGTTACCCGTGTGCATATAGTCACCGTGACTTACCGTATGTATCCTCTGCAAACTACCCAAACGAATAGTACTGGCTGTTTTCTTAACCGTTAGGTCGACGACTATACGAGCAATGAAGCGAAGATCTCCACCCTCTTGAATTCGCTCATCAAAATCATCACGATGCCGCTCTTGAGCAATATCGTCCTGCTCAAATTTCAGGATTACAACTGCATCTCCGTTCTCCCCGACCGGTTGAAACCCCCGTTCCGCCATCGCCACACTGAAGTTACTCGCGATAATTGGCCCGAGGAACGCCGGCATATCTACCGCACTCACTTCAAATGTACGAACGCTCTTCAGTGATGCTTCATCCCCGGCACCTACGGTGATTCCCTGATTGACCGTCGCGCATCCGGCCAGGATCATTGCCACCACTACGTAAAAGCATCTCGACACACTCGACTCCGGTTACTGAACAATAGTGGGCATTATCCCCTGCTCACAACACGCTAACAATGACCGTGATCAAAAATACAACCTCACCTTTAGATGCCAGAAGGTGGATAACTTGATCGAGATCAACCCAAAAACCCGAGAGCATAATTAAACTTGCACCATGACTCGTAACTGGAAAACCTCGTGACAAAAATTCTTGCTGTAATCGACCCTCGTGAATCCAGCCACCACGCATTGGAACGCTGCAAGCAACAGCCTCCCGAACTGGATCTGGACATCCACGCAGTCCTGTTTTTTGAACATGAATCCGCTGAACATTACGCGGCCACATTCAAGGAGAAGACCGAGTGGCTAAAAGAGCAGGTGACGCCGTTTATTGCGGATGGATTGACAATCACCACCCATGTGATTCCTTTCACGAACCTCTACGAAAGTGTAATCGAACTTGCGGGCAAGCAGGGCGTTGATTTCGTTATCAAACCCATGCGCCAGCATTCCCTTTTCCAAACAGTCGTTCGGACTTCGACTGACTGGAACCTGATCCGGCATTGTCCGTTCCCACTGCTTCTTGTGAGTGAACTGGATACGACCAGGGGTAAGCCGATCCTGGCGGCAATTGATGTTCGCTCAGATGATGATAACCATGCCACGCTAAACAACGTCGTTCTGCAACAGGCGCGCAGCCTTGCCCGGGTGCTGGATAGCGATACGCATATAACAACCGCCTACAACATGCCAACACCCATGGCGGCGGTAGGCTCCGTCGACGCGACGCCCTACCCGACCTCTGCCGATATCATGAAGGACCACTCAGACGGCGTGGCCGAATTCCTGGGCGACTCATCTGTTGCGGCGGTCCATGTAGAAGAAGGTGCACCTGCATTCGCCATCAACAATGTTGCCAATCGCATTGGTGCCGGCGTCATTGTCATCGGTACCGTGGCCAGAAAAGGCATTAAAGGCGTACTAATAGGGAACACCGCTGAAGGTGTCCTTGAATCTTCAAAGTGCGATGTCCTGGTTGTAAAACTACCCGCCTAACAGAACCTCCCTTAAGGACCGGGGTTTCCCCTCGGTCCTTTTTTTCAGTATCTTCGAACAATCCAGACAGAGGGGTTTTGAGTCGGGCAACTCAAATGCTCGCGATCAGGGGCTCAGCTATACATTCCAGTTTAATCCGGCAGGCTACCAATCACCGTGTACCTTACTTGCCTTTGAACTCAGGTGCTCTGCGAGTCACGAAAGACTGAACACCCTCTTTGAAATCCTCACTTTTGAATAGATTGAGCACAGACATCAGCACATGGTGAGAGTGGCTCTCAAAGTCCTGGGTCAAGCCATGCCTGAACAGCCTTTTCATTTCCTGAATAGCCAACGGTGCATTCCCGGCAATCTTGTTTGCCCACTCACCGACAACCGCATCGAATTCTTCCGCCGGCACCGCCTTGTTAACAAGACCGTAACCTTCAGACTGCTCAGCGCTCAGGTTGTCACCTAGCATCGCAACCTCACAGGCTTTAGCCCAACCTAATAGTCTCGGCAGATACCAGGTGCCGCCGCTCTCGGGGATAACTCCCATCCTGGCAAATCCAGGCATCAAAACCGCAGCGTCCGACATGATCCGCAAGTCACAGCCAAGGGCGAGGTCCAGGCCATAACCAGCAGCCGGCCCATTGATCGCAGCAATAACCGGCTTGTCCATCCGCTGCAGGGTCACGGTGCAAATTTCCCTGGTGGAATAGTGCCGAGCTCCAGCATTTGCGAGTCCTGAGCCGCCAATACCTTCGCCGGCTGCAGCCTGCTTCAGATCCAGCCCTGTGCAAAAACCTCTTCCGGCTCCTGTGATAACCAGAACCCTGACACCGTTGTCATCATCAGCATTCTTCAGCTCTGTGTTGAGCAACGCCAACATTTCGCTGGTGATAGCATTCATCACCTCCGGTCGATTAAGTGTTAACCAACGAACGGGACCACGATCCTCAATGGTAATTTCAGGCATTTAGACATCCTTCTATGATCAATCTATCGAGCATAGCATAGGGTTAACTTCACGAAATCGAGGAAGAGACCAACAGCCCTTCGAGGGGGAGGTTCTCTGGATCTCTTAAATCGCCAGCCGGTTACCGGAAGCTCTGGAGACAAGTTCCCCGCCCCGTGACCGGGAGATAGAGCAGGAGAAAGCCCAGACAACGGCACGCAAACGATTTGGCACTTCCTGACTGAGCCTTACAAATGCTAGAGTCCCGTCCATAATTAACCGCTCGTTATAGGACTAAAAATGCGAAGTCTCTGGGTCAAGATCCACCTCTATGTTGCTGCGTTCTTCCTCCCCATGTTGCTGGCGATGGCAACCTCCGGCGGTCTTTATCTGCTTGGCGTTAAAGGCTCCGTTGAATCATCCCCTGTCTCCCTGTCGACCGTGCAAACACTTTCTGCGGATTCAGGCACGCTGGAGAGCGATGTCCGCGAATTGTTAACCGCAAACGGGATTGAACACGACTTCGAGTACGTCAAAGTCTCTGGCAACACGTTTATTACTCGGCCAACGTCTGCGGACTACTACGAGTTCACCGTCCGCAACAATGAGTTACAGGCAACCTTGAATCGGCCCGACCTGATTAAGTCTCTGGTGGAGCTACACAAAGGTCATGGACCACTACTTTTTAAGGACTTGCAGAAGCTGATGGCTCTGGGTCTGCTGATCATTCTACTCAGCGGCTTCTGGCTTGGTGCATCTTCCGCTCGCCTCCGGATACCAACACTCATCACAACTGCCGCCGGCCTGGTGGTTTTCCTGGCCCTGGGCTTCATTGCCTGAATTGCAAATGAGAATTGTTCGCATTATGTTCTTGATAATGATTCTCATTTAAGATAGTTTGCTGGCCTGTTTAATCACTAAGGCCATCAGCGTGAAATTCGCCGTATTCCTAACCTCGCTTGCGTTGCTCTCATGCCAGGTAGCCTCTGGCAACGACAAGACCTTCATGGAAGAAATCACGATTGTCGGTGATCGGTCTGATTCTCATCAGATTACCGGCGCTGCCCAGTATATTGGGGAAGCTCAACTTCAGGAGCAATCCTACTCTGACATTCAGAGAATCCTCCGGCAGGCACCGGGTGTTTCCCTTCAGGTAGAAGATGGTTACGGTCTGCGACCGAACATTAGTATCCGGGGAGTTGCGACGGAAAGAAGCAGCCGTATAACCCTGCTTGAAGACAATGTGCTCATCGCACCGGCACCCTATTCAGCACCCTCTGCCTATTACTTCCCAACCGCCGGGCGCATGCACGCGGTCGAGATTTTAAAAGGCCCGGCGGCAATCAAACAGGGCCCATATACGATTGGTGGAGCGATGAATATGATATCGACTCCTATACCATCTGCCCGCGGCGGATCCCTGATGGCTGAAGCAGGTGAAGATGAGACCTATCGGATTCACGCGAACTATGGCGGCACCAGCGACAACGGGTTCGGATTCATGGTGGAAACGCATCAATGGGAATCCGATGGCTTCCAAAGCATTGATCGCAGCGGTGCCAACACCGGGCTTGATGTCGAGGACTACACCCTAAAATTAGGTTACTCGAACGACCAACACACCATTGAACTCAAAATCCAATATACCGAACAGGAATCTAACCAGAGTTATCTCGGTCTGACAGACGACAACTTTAGCGACGATGCTTTCCGTCGCTACGGACTTTCTGCGCTTGATAATATTGAGACAGAACACCACCAACAGATTCTTCGGTATCGCTTTGACATCAATGACTCAATATCTGTTTCAGCAACCGCCTACAACAACGAGCACGAACGTGACTGGTTTAAAACTGAAGGAATTGATTTCGATGGAAGCTCGTCCGCAGAGTCGTTTAGCCGTACAAGCTGGGCGAACGTCGTAACAGCGATCAACGAAGACAGCAGCCTGGACGGATACAGCCCCACAGAGCTGCAGGCAATCCTTGATGGTTCAGAGACCGCCGTCGGCAGCATCCAGATTCGATCGAACTCCAGGGAGTACTTCTCGCGAGGCATACAGCTCGGCCTGAACTGGCAGTTTACCCGCGGTGATGTGTCTCACGTTATTGAAATGGGTGCGCGTCACCACGAAGACGAAGAAGACCGACTACAACGCAATAGCACTTATCACCAGGAAGGTGGACAACTCATCCTTGATGACCTGGGCTTGCTAGGCAACGCAGGAAACAGAGTCCAGGAAGCGCAGGCGCTGGCCCTTCATATCCTGGACACCATTGAGTTCGGCAACTGGGTATTAACACCCGGTTTGCGCTACGAGGATATAGATCAAAAACGTACTCGCTGGGAAACGCGCGATGGACGCACAACTGACCCCTCGTCACGTGCAGATTCGGATATTCGCGACGTACGACACAACGACACCGAAGTTTGGCTACCAGGATTAGGCGTACTTTATAGCCTGACAGAATCTACAACCCTGGTGGCTGGAATCCATAAAGGGTTCACAGCACCAAGCAATTCCCCGGGTGTTGATGAAGAAGAAGCCATCAACTACGAATTGGGATTCAGGTATAGCGGTGAACGAATTTCTACGGAGGCAATCTATTTTCTGAGTGACTACGACAACCTGCTCGGTGAATGTACTTCTTCATCGGGCGCTGACTGTGAAATCGGCGATGCATTCAACGGTGATGCCGCGACCGTCCAGGGCATTGAATTTTTACTCACTACTGACCTTAGCAGAACCGGCAACTACAACATTCCCGTCACATTCAACTACACCTATATCGATAGCGAATTTGATTCTGACGTTGCAGACACCTCATTCTTTGGAGATGTCTCAAAAGGTGACCCCATACCCTACATCCCCGAACATCAGTTCAATCTGAGTGTTGGTCTCCTCAAGAATCAATGGTCAACCTACGTCAATGTTAACTTTGTCGACGAAGTTTGTGTCAGGGCTTCATGCAATGCTTTTGAGAAAACTGACGACACACTGACTGTCGATCTAAGCGCGCACTATGCCCTTTCTGACAAGGTAGACCTTTACGGCAAAGTAGAGAATATAACCCGCGAGGAAGACATCCTGGGTCGCCACCCTTACGGCGCCAGACCAAACAAAGATCGAACTGCTACACTTGGTGTTCGAATCGATTTCTAGGCCGCATCTATGACAATCAAGGTAGTTGGTGCAGGTTTCGGCAGAACCGGAACCCTCTCGCTGAAAATGGCTCTGGAGCAACTCGGCTTCGAAAAGTGTTATCACATGATGGAAGTGGGTCAGCATCCAGAGCATACCGGGCTGTGGGCTGAAGCACACCGCGGCATCGACATCGATTGGGATCATCTATTCACGGGATATCAGGCAAGCGTTGACTGGCCTTCGTGCAATCTCTGGCGTGAGCAGGCCGCGCATTTTCCTGATTCAAAGATCCTGCTGTCCCTCCGGGATCCAGACAGCTGGTACGACAGCGTCATGAACACCATCTACCCCAGCTCCAGTTCACTTGTAGATTCCGAGGACGAAAACCTTCGGGCATTCGGCAACTGGGCAATGGAGATCATCTGGAACCCGATCTTCGACAACAGAATGGAAGACCGGGCCCACGTCATCGACGTCTTTAACAAACACAATCAGTCGGTCATTGACGAAGTGCCCCCTGAGAGGCTACTGGTGTTTGAGGCTAAAAATGGCTGGAAACCGCTATGCGACTTTCTTGAGGTGCCAGTACCGGATACTGACTACCCAAGAGTCAATACAACACAGGAGTTCCAGAACCGGAACCAATAGCCTGCCACTATTAAAAGGCTTGCCGGATGACTGGCTAGGCCGCCGACTTCTCCTGCTGGCTGCTTTTATTTCCAGGAACAACGGCACCTTGTGCACCGACTGGATTTGAAAAGGTCAATGCAGAGTCTGCAATCGGTGCTTTACGCACCATCTTCTTGTCCGCCGCAAAGTCCTGGGTATTTCGCCAGGGCCCTTCGCCCTGCCGGGGGAACAGATGCATCGAGCGCGTCATGTAACCAGCGGGAAAGTCATCAATCCAGGGACGCACTTCCATATCAGCATCTTCGGCACGCAGCGTTGGCGTCACCTGTTTCATGCCAACCTCGTCCATATGGTTCAACAGACGACAAATATATTCAGAGGTCAGGTCTGCACGCAGTGTCCATGAGGCGTTAATGTAACCAAAAGTTTGCGCCATATTAGGAATACCTGAAAACAACATTCCTTTGTAGGAAAATGTCTCAGGTACATTCACCGGCTGCCCATCAACCTTAAACTCGACACCGGAAAGCACGATTAATTTCAGGCCAGTCGCCGTCACAATAATGTCAGCGGGCAATACCTCGCCGGTTTTTAGCTTTAAGCCATCCCGGGTAAAAGTCTCGATCTCTTCTGTAACAACATCGACATTGCCCTTATTAATCTGCTTGAACAGGTCAGCATTAGGTATCAGGCAAAGTCGCTGATCCCAGGGATTGTAGCTGGGGGTGAAGTGCTTTTCGGTAAGTTCTTCGCCCAGGTGAGCTCTAACGCCGTCGAGGATTTTTTTCTTAATGAACGCAGGAGACACCCGGGTTTGCCTGTAAACGTAGCCCTGCATCACCGTGTTCTTAAGGCGGGTTAATGCGTACGCCCAGGTATCCGGCAAGAACTTGCGTAGAACATTGGCAACCTTGTCTTCATCCGGGCGCGACACTACATAAGTTGGGGACCGCTGTACCATGGTTACGTGTGCACCTCGCGCCGCCATAGATGGCACCAGTGTCATCGCCGTCGCGCCGCTACCGATCACAACGACCTTTTTACCACTGTAATCCATATCTTCCGGCCAGAACTGAGGATGAACAATCTTGCCCTGAAAACTCTCCATTTCGGTGAAGCCTGGATCATGCGGTTGTTCATAGTTGTAGTAACCGCCACACATACTGATGAAGCCGCAGGTCAGGGTTTCGATTGTGCCACCTGATTTTTCCACCGTCAGCTGCCATCTGGCTTCCTCGGTTGACCACTCGGCCTTTTTGACTTTAGTGCCAAGCTGAATGAAATCCCGAAGTCCAAATTCGTCAGTTGTCTGGTTAACGTACTTAAGAATCGAGGGGCCATCAGCAATCGATTTCGCTTCCGTCCAGGGCTTGAAGCTGAATCCAAGCGTGTGCATATCACTGTCAGAGCGGACACCTGGATATCGAAACAGGTCCCAGGTACCGCCTATAGTTTCACGGGCTTCCAGAATCGCGAATGATTTCCCTGGACAGGTCTTTTGGATATGAACTGCCGCGCTGATACCTGAAATTCCGGCACCAACAATGATTACGTCATAGTGGCTCATCTGTGTTCTCTGGGTCATTTAGCAGCGTGCATTGTACCGATTGACAGGCAAATCAACATACCCGTAATCACGGACGAAAAAGGCTTTCCCTACTGAAATTCTCGATCAATCGCCCTATCAACCCAGATCCGCTGGGCTGTAGAATTGTATCGGGCAAGGAAAGGTCGTGACCGTTGCTCCGAAAAATGCTGCATCATTTCTTTCCCGGATTGCAGAGAATCAGCGACGTAATAGACCGGCTGGTAATCAGTAATTGGGAAGTCCTGCCCGGCAGCGGCGGAAGGCGACCAGTCCCTGAGTTCCGCGGTCGTTCCTTCGCAGGCATAGCGTAACTCCCCGGGGCTTGAAAGAAGGCCTGCGCCATAGGCCTTCACCCGACCATTTTCGCGGACCAGGCCAAACTCC
The DNA here is from genome assembly GCA_018607685.1 of K189A clade bacterium. GTDB lineage: Bacteria > Pseudomonadota > Gammaproteobacteria > Pseudomonadales > Azotimanducaceae > UBA9659. Next base: position 9,224 of record JABBBA010000069.1, read on the forward strand.
ACGGAAAACCAGTAACAGCGGGCAAGGCGTTCAATATCTTCATCACTGGCCCCAAGACTGGCTAACCCTATTTCCTGCGACATATCGGCAAATGCCGCATCGGCAAACATGGGCGCATGTCCAATCAGTTCATGGCAAACATCGGGTTCTGGTGTGTAATCTGGCACAGAAGCGTGCCTGATGTATTGGGTGCAAAAGAACACTCGAAATGCCAGACCGTTAAGGAAGTCTCTTGAACTTAGCAGTCCCGCAATGGGCCGGAGCCTGAAACCCGTCCTTGCCCGGAGAAACCGGTTGATATCTCTTCCCTGAGGAATGACATTCTCATTAAATCCGCAGTGTTGTTTCAGGTCCGCCATCGCCTTCTGGTATTCCTGGCAGGCATGCTCTTCATGGAGCCGTAACAGGTTCGAATACACGTGACGCCAGGTTTCTGTTTCCTCATTCGTGTATTCAACCAAAGGAAAGTCTGCGCCAAAAACATCGCCCAGCGCCAACTGTTCAATTATGGCGCGTCGCTGGCGATACTTTTCATCGCTGAAACCGGGATGATCAGCATCGAGTTCTACCCCGGCATCCAGCGTATGGGTGATCACCTGGTCAAGCTCCGCGATATGACGTGGAAACCAGGGCACCTGGCGTGTGTCCAGTACCAAAAGTTTCTCCGAGGTGCCCATCAGCTCGGCGATTACCTTTTCAACCGATGCCTCACTCCTTGCACCCTCGCAGTCCACATAAAAGTCAAACCGGCCATTTTTCTCTGGACGTGATTCAATATGAGTAAGGTTTACATTGTGTTTGGAAAAAGTGTGCAGCGCCCTTTCAAGAGAACCCGGCTCGTCTAAGAGCTCTATCAATAATGAGACACGATCGTCGCTTGGCATGTTCGTTTCTTTTTAAGAACCTCTAGAACCCGGTTGGCAGAACCCTGGAATCCTTTATCGCCCGGAGGCTGAAATTAGATTCAACATGCTGCACACCTGGAAACTTCAGAATCTTCTCCATACACAGCTCAGAGAAATGGTCCATATTACGTGCGACCACCTTCATCAAATAATCATGAGACCCACTCATTGCATGACATTCCACAATATGGGTTTCCTCACGTACCGCCTGGTGAAAATCTTCCGTGCGAGCATCCGGTTGCCTCTCCATAATGACCAGCACAAAGGCAGTGACCTCCAGACCCATCTTCCGCTGATCAAGGACCGCCGCATAACCCTGGATCAATCCTTCCTGTTCAAGTTGTTTAACCCGCCTGAGGGTTGGAGATTCAGACAATCCGATTTTCTCCGCCAACTCCACATTGGACATCCGGCCATCCTGTTGCAGGTGGCCGAGAATGGTTTTCTCCCATTTATCTTTGGTCATCGGTGGAAGTGCTCCGAAATAGGATATTTCAGAACAGGTTACGCCTGCCAGGCAGATTATTCAGCTATTAATCTGCTCAGGCGTTATCCATACTCTCCAGATCTTCAGGGCAGGTCATTCGGATACCAAGATCCCGGATAAGGCCATCTTCAAGGCCATAGATCCAGCCGTGAACATCAACCTGCTGCCCCTGTCTCCAGGCATCATTAATGGCCCCCGTGTGGCAGAGCGACCTGACCTGGTCAATCACATTGAGTTCACAAAGCCGCGATTGCGCAGCTTCAGGGTCCAAAGATTCCAACTCAGCTTTGTGCCGGGAGGACAAACCGCGAATGCCACTTAGCCAGTGATCAACAATACCCTCGGTCGATTCTTCCAATGCTGCTGTCACACCCGCACAGCCATAGTGCCCGCAAATAATGACGTGCCTGACCTTTATCTGCTTGATCGCAAACTCGACTACTGACATGCAATTCAGATCAGTCTGCAGCACCACATTTGCCACATTACGGTGAACAAATACTTCTCCTGGCATGAGGCCAGTAATCTGGTTAGCTGGCACGCGACTGTCAGAACAGCCGATCCATAGAAACCTGGGTTTTTGTTGCTTGGTTAATCGGGCGAAAAAGCCCGGGTCTTCCTGCTCAATCTTTTCAGCCCAGGATTTATTCCGCTTAAGTAACTCCTGAATCTCGTCAGCCATACTGCACCTTATCTACTCTGTTGTTGTCATCATCCGGCAAAGCCGAGACAAGATTAACACCAAAGTACATGATTTTTGCCATTCAAGATGAGACAGTTAACCCATATTCAAGGTAGACGAATCAATGACAGGTACAGTCGATCTAAAAGGAAAAGTTGCAGCTATCACCGGGGGTACTCGGGGTATTGGTCGAGGTATCGCTGAAATTCTGCTGTCCGCAGGCGCCAGCGTTGCCATTAACGGGAGAAATCCTGAAAAGGGCCAGCGAGCGTTGGATGAAATCAATGCAGGTGACAGGGCCATTTTTGTAGCCGGGGATGTCACAAAACAAAAAGACGTAGAGACCTTTATTGGCAGAACGATCGAGCACTTCGGCAAGATCGATATCCTCGTGAACAACGCCGGCGGCTCAGGCGGTTTTGCACCGGTCTCCGCACTCAGCGACGAAGCATGGCAGGAAGCCGCATCATGGATACTACATTCAGCTTTCTGGGCAACACGGGCTGCTCTCCAGGACATGGAACCCCGTGCCTGGGGCCGCGTTATCAACATATCATCCGTCGAAGGAAAACAAGCCAACAAAGAAAACGTTGCCCACTACATCACGTTTAAACACGCGCTTAATGGATTTACCAAAGCAGTCGCGTTTGAAAATGGCGCTAAGGGTATTACCAGCAACGCCATCAGTCCCGGCGCCATTGAAACCGACCTGATGAAGGAGGCGGGGCCTGCTGCCGCAGAGTCAGCGGGCATTACCTACGAACAGTTTAAGGAAGATTACGCTCAGGATGCCGCGATCAAGAGACTAAACACAGTGGACGAAGTTGCGGGCCTGGCTCTGTTTCTCTGCTCTGACCTGGGTGCAGGCATCACCGGGGGCATATTGCCGGTGGATGGCGGAACTGCGCTATAGCACTGACACCAAGAATCAAACACGACAAACGCAAAGGGAAACAACGATGATCAAATGGCTAGCGCTTTCAAGTTTACTTTTTCTAACAGCCTGCACAGATCCATTCATCGGAGTTCCTGGCGGACAGCTGAAAGGTGAACCGTCTCCATTGCCTGAATCCTGGTCATCGGTTCCAGACGTCATACAGGTCGAGTTCAGACCATCCGAACCCTATTCGATCAACATATGGGCGGTTGTTGACGGTGGAAATATTCACGTGGCAACGGCGGAATCAAAATGGATTCCTTTTCTCGAAGCCAACAACCTCGTGACAGTCAGGATCGATGGCAAGCTCTATGAACTGCAGGCACAGAAAGTCGATAGCGAAGAGGACGCTATGAGCGTGGCTGCCGCCTATACGTCGAAGTATGACTATGAAATGACCGGTGACTGGAAAGACATCAATGCCTACCGACTGGTTGCACGCCAATAAATTTGACCAAAGGACAACGTCATGAAGATACTACTTATCCTGATACTACTGCCGCTTTATGCCCTGGCCGATTCAAGTTGTAAAACCTCTGAATGGGGTCCCGACGACCAGATTGGTGCCGCCAACCGAATCACCGAAATGTCAGTGCTTGAAGCTGCCAAGCTGGTCAAGACCGGGAAAACCTATTCGCTGGGTCTTACCATTGACGCCAATACGCCAGCCTTCTCACCTAGAAGTCTGTCGCTAACAGTCGTACAACCAAATCAGCAGGAAGGTGCACGACCCTTCTCCAACATGACCTACAACGACGACATATTCAGTGGTTGGCTCGGTATAGGCTCGCAAATTGACGGGCTGGGGCATCTTGGAGAAGACGGTGTGTACTACAACTGTAATAACGCGAAAGACTTTTCTGCGATCGGTGGTTTAACGAAACTTGGCATCGAGAATGTACCCCCAATTGTCACCCGGGGCATCGTGCTGGATATCGCTGGCCATTACGGTGTCGACCATCTGAAGGGCGGCCAGTACTTCTCCGTTGAAGATGTAAAAGCCGTGGAAAAAAGCCAGGGTACACCGATCAGGGAAGGTGATGTTGTGTTGTTTCACACGGGTTGGACGGACGCGATGTTAGAGTCCGATCCGGTTGCCTGGGCATCGGCCGAGCCGGGCCAGTCAGAAGAGGTGGCCGCTTACATGGCCAGCAAAAAGGTAGTGGCGGTCGGCGCTGACACCTGGGGCGTCGACGTTATTCCTTCACAGGTAGCGGAAAGACCGTATCAGGGCCACGTGGTTTACCTGAAGGAAAATGGCATCTACATTTTTGAAGCGATGAATACCGGCCCATTGGTCAGGGACGGGGCTTATGAATTTCTGTTTGTGCTGGGACAGGCAAAAGTACGAGGCGCCGTTCAAATGATCATCAACCCGATTGCAATCAGGTAAGCGCATTGGGCTGCGAACCGACAACCCTGTTATGGAGCAAGTGACAAACAGACAGGGATATCGCCACGATAAACAGGGTGACGAAACAGAATTGCATGGCACTCGCAATCGAATCGTTCATGTCTACAATCTGGCTGCTGATAAACGGCGCTAGAGTAGAACCAAGGCCACTCATTAGCTGAAGGTAAACAACATTCTTGTGTGAGGGTTGTGCAACGAAGGACAACCCGAAGGCAACATAAGAATTGTAGGTCGCAGATACCGAGATACCGTATCCATAGGCTAGTAACAGTACAATTGAAGTCGATGACACGACCGTCAGGGCATATACCGACAACATCGACACAACAACGAAACAATACAAAAGATACTTCACATCAATTTTTGATGCTGCCCAGGTTCCCAGCAGACTACCAATGAAAGCCGCGGTAAACACATTCGCCATGAACTGGCCGCCAACTTCAGGGCCAACACCAAAGGTCTGTTGTATAAACTGGGGCGCCCAAACAAAGATTGAAATCTTTGCCATCATAAAAAGCAGAAGGCTGATACCTACCAGAATGATGCCAGCATTCCAGGTACCAACGACATCTACTTCTTCTTCCGACTCAAGCACCGGCTCAAATGAAGAGGTCGCCGCAAGCAATACCACTATGCCGATCAATCCCGCAACAATCAGGTAAACAGCAGTCCATTCGAACTGATTAATGACGAACCAGGTCGCCGCACCAGAGAAGACAATCCCGCCACCGTTGAACATCGCATCCTGAGATACCATGATCATCTGCCGCTTCTTGGCGACCCACTGCTGAGTGATGACGGTGACGCCACCGCAAATCACTATGGCCATTAATGTGCCAATGGTGGTGAGTAGAAATGGGAGCAAAAAGTATTGTGCGCTGAAGTGTAACCAGAGAATCAGTCCGATGGCGGCAACATAGCTCCAAAGGATGACTGGCTTGATCGCAAAATAGTCAAAAATAAAGAAAGCAAGAATGCCTCCCAGGAAAACTCCACCGGTGAACCAGGTGAACTGGGATGCAATGTCGGTGAGTTCAACACCGTACTTAAGTGCGGCCGGCTCTGTAAGCAGGCCAACGGTCGTCACAAACCCTCCCATAATGAGGGTTGCGAGCAAGGGGATGAACATCAACCGATACTGATTGGCGTTCATCCCCGCTGTTCCCCGCAAACTGGATTTACCAGACGTGCTCTTCCCCGTTCCATTTCCAGAAACCACTTCCGGTCATGTTGGCAATGACATCGATGATACCGGACGCACTTTCTGTTGGGGTGAGGTCCGCGGTTGGCCCACCCATATCGGTTTGAACCCAGCCCGGATGAACAAGACCGACGGAGATGCCTTCCTTACCCAATTCCAGCGCCGCCAACTTCATAAACTTGTTCACGGCTGCCTTGGATGTGCTGTAGGCATATACAGCTGGCATATCGAACCCCATTGCACCGTACTGGCTGGTCACTGTCATTATCTTTGCATTGTCGGCAGCACGAAGATTTTCAAGCAACGCCTGCATTACTCGTACGGGACCAATTGTATTCACATTAAACGCCTCAAGCCATCCTGCCGAGTCCAACGTCGTTAGTGTCTGTTGATCCATCGCAGGGCCAACCGCGCCTGCATTGTTAACCAGAATATCAACAGGAGTCCCTGAGAGATCCGAACCAAGAGCCGCAACCGAGGCATCATCGCCTACAGCAACCTGTTTGATTTCGATGTCACCTTCCAGCGCCTTTAGTTCGTCTGCACTATCTGGGTTTCGGCAGCAGGCAATTACTTTGTTTCCTGCCTCCGCGTAAAGTCTTGTTAGCTGAAGGCCAACGCCCTTATTGGTGCCTGTGATCAATACCGTAGCCATGCGTAAAGTTCCTATTTTTGAATTCCAAGACGTTGGAGCATATCACCGCAGTGTTAAAGAAGAGAAGCCGAGCGCTAACAAATAGGGCGTCAATCTGGCGAAATTTCCTCGAGCCGCCGGCCTGCGGTCTCCGGCAAGAACAGCCAGACCATTAACGGCGCAACCAGCGAGATCAAACAAAGCACCGCAATAGAAGTCCAATTCGAATCAAACACCGTGTACATCAGTGATACCGATGTCAGACCAATTATTCCAGCCGCAGTAGAAACGATAGCCCTGAAACCGGTTGCTGTAGATCGGTATCGTGTAGGGAAAAGCTCAGTGCCGTAGCTCGTTGTAGTGACATCACTACCCATCAGGAAGAATATTAGACCTACCCAAAGGAGAGGAACGAATACTCCACCGATTGAATAAAAAGCCAGCGCCGCGAGCGAGAACATTCCGGTAAACAAAATGGTGATAGGCCTGCGCCCGAATCTGTCGCTAAGCCAGCCCGCAAGAGGATTTCCAATGATCGCAAGCGCGCCACCCGCCAGGTTCAGCATCGCGACATTTGAGGGTTCCCAGCCATGCACGTCCTGCAAATACTTGGGCGCAAAAAAGCCTGCAGTACTCCCGGCAAGCGCAAGCCCAAACACAACGCCAAAAAGACCGATGGTGCGTCTGGGAATATTGGTGAACAGATCGCCAATATTTTTCATGACCGGCTCATGGACATGACCTACCGCTTCAAATCGTTGCGTTTCCGGGAGACTTCGACGCCAATAGGCAACAAGGAGTAGCGGGATCAAACCGACGGCATAGAGTGATCGCCAACCGTAGGGAGCGTAATCTACAAGCCCAAACATGATCGCGGCGAATCCTGCCCCACAAGCCTGCAAAGCGCCCAAAGCACCTATGCCCCACCCCCGATGCTCTGGAGCGAATTCTTCCGCGATGACGACAGCTGCGATCAATACTTCCGCCGAGCCAAAGCACCGTGCGAAGACTTGAAAAATAATAAAAGCTTCTGCATTTGGGGACAATGCTGTCGCCCCGGTGAACAATGTATAGCCTACAACGGTAATCAACAAAATTAGCCGCCGGCCGTATCGGTCAGCGGCTATTGCAAGGAACACGGCCAAAAAGGCACCCGTCCTTACAATCGCGCCAAGGAATCCAACATCAGATTCCGAAATAAGCAGTTCCGCCTGAATCTGTTTTAGGTTTAGCGAAAACAAGTACATATCGTACTGTTCAAAAAACGACACCGCCGCAAGCAAGCCAAGGAGCTTCCACTGGTGTTTACTTAGATTAGGCGGCCTGCCGAGAAACCAGGTAAATCGATACCAAAACGGTACTTCACTCAAATCGACCATCCGACCAGACAAAAATCCAGCATACCTGAGGGACTAAGCAACAAGCCACCACACACCCACCAGGCAACAGATGCCCGAAGCGCCAAAACGAGGGTACACACCGAAACCAGGTTTCAGCTGACTAAATCGATCAGAGAGCAGTCCAAGTCCGCCCGCAAAAATAGCCATCGCAACAATTGATGCCACGGCAAAACTGGCCAGGTAGACTCCCGCTTCCTTCAGAGTAAGTGCGAGTGCAGGCAAAACCCCCCAAAGAAATGACATGCCTGCAGCCCCCTGTACCACACCGGCAAAGAAAGAAGCGTGGCCATGCAGCGAGTGGACCGGATGTTGAAACGCGGTGTCTACCAACTCGTGCCCACGATCCTCTGAATGCACATGCAGGTGTACGTGCGGCCTGCCATCATGTGTGTGGACATGAGTATGAAACTGCTCAATATGCGCAGCGCGAAACCCAATCAACCCCAGCCCTATCAGCAAAACACCCACCAGTCTCTCAGCGACAACAGACACCTTCTCAACATCAACAATCAGCTGGGCGGTCTCCCTCAGGCCGATAAAAACGAAGGCCACGAGGAGTACGCCCAAACTGTGCCCCAGACCCCACTTCGCGCCCAGCCAGAAACCGGCTCCACGTTTTCCGTGCGAAAGTGGCAATAGAGCCGCCAGGTGGTCTGCGCCAAGATACACATGGGCAATACCAGCACCCAGGCCAGCAAGAAAGACAATGAGGTAAGTTTCAATCACTCAACAACACTAAAACGACGAAGCGCATTTGACTAGGGGAATGTGATGACATCTCGATAAAGAAAGTTTGCAGGTTTCCATGCACGGATAGATAGAGCAGCATCAAAGCGGACCACCCGATCACGACAACTCACACCTCGAGCATCATTTGCGCCAGATACTCATGGGGTCGTTAAACTCTTAACTGCGTAAATCATGCTTCGGCGTCCGTTTTCTAGAACAAAACGAGGGAGGATCAGAAAACACAAAACCTCTAAACACTGATAAGATCGGCAAAAATCAACCGGGACCAGCATCTTGATAGACCTAAAAAAAGACGGCGAGGTTTTCGTTCTCACCATGGATGATGACGAAAACAGATGGAACACAACCTTCGTCAGAGCGTTCAGCAAAGCACTGGATGAAGTTGAAGCGTCGGAGGGTGCGGCTTCTCTGGTCACTACTTCGTCTTCCCCCAAGTTTTTTTCCAACGGTCTTGATCTTGATTGGCGAATGTCAGAGGGCGAGCATCGAGGCGGCGACCGGGACGCCTTCGGCGCTGAGTTTATGACCCTGATGGGCAGAATCATCACCCTTCCTGTCCCAAGTATCGCCGCCATCAACGGCCACGCATTCGGTGCCGGTTTTATGTGCGCCCTGTGTCACGACATTCGCTTTATGAGAGAAGATCGTGGGTTTGCCTGCGCCAACGAAGTTGAGATCGGCATGGTCATTCCAAATCCGGAGCTTGCTCTTTTTAGACACAAGCTTCCCATGAACACTTTTTTTGAAACGGTGCAGCTTGCAAGACGCTGGACGGGTCCGGACGCGGTGACTTCGGGTGTCGCACAACAGGCACATCCCCTGGACTCATTAATGGACAAAGCGATTGCTCGTGCCGCCGAACTCGCGCACCTTGGCGCGAACCGAAAGGTTTATGGCCGTATGAAAGAAGCCATCTACGGCGAGAATGCCGCCATCAATAATCCACATGGACCGGCGCATATGCTCAAGAATGCCGACCAGTTTCACTAAGCTGATAGCCACCAGACCTATAACCACACATTGAATGCCAGCGACCTAGCAGTACAGATAATTGAGCAGGAGGCAGGGGATAGTATTATCACCTTCCTTCAGATCACGAACCGCAGCGACGGCCTGATTGGTCGAGAGTGGCGTTTGTATTTTTCGCTGGGACTGTCTCCTGTTGCAGAAGAAAGACGGGTGACACAAACGATTCTTGACGGTCGGTACGGTTTCCTTGAACCGTCGGGGCAGTGGCAGGCACTTGAACCCGGCGGCTCAATCAAAATCCAGATCGAGAACTGGCTGTTCTCCGGCATGCAGCTAGTGGCGCGCCAGGGTTTTCATCTGACACAGTTGATCAACGGCAGCGAACGGTTGCTCGGCGCCCCCGTGCTGCTTGAACCAGACCTGATACCTTTAACCAGCCCTCGGAACGCCTGGGTGAGTGATCCCGATTTACCTACTGATAGTTTACCTACTGACACTTTACCAACAGATCAGGGTCTTCCCGCACCATCCGAATCAGCCTCGGGCGAGATCGTTCCGGCTATAAAGGAGCAGGTGCTTTCCTCTGGAGAG
>JABBBA010000069.1:19203-28562 GCA_018607685.1 K189A clade bacterium
CGCCACCAGACCGCATCTCGCCGACACATCTCTAAACAGCGAGGCGACCTATCTCAGAAAGCTGTTACTTCAAATGGGTGTTTTTGGAAAAGGCACGCCAATCTATCTCTCGATCGAACCTTCACTCGAACCCCTGTACGAACTGGATACTGCCACTGAGGGTATCAATATTGTTGGTCGGGACGAGCAGGCTGTGTTTTACGGCATACAAACATTCCGCCAGCTAATCCGTCTTCAGGAAACGGGTTGTAGCTTCCCCAGAATTCAAGTGGCTGATACGCCCGATTTTGAACACCGCGCTTTTTTTCTTGATATTGCACGACACCATCAGCCGCTGGCCCAGATAAAGAAAACCATCGAGGTCATGTCGACCTATAAGATGAATCGGCTCCAGCTCGGCATTTCCAACGACGAAGGCTGGCGTCTGGAAATTCAACCGGTACCTGAACTCACCATTATTGGCGGAACCCGGTCCTACCACCGGCAAAACCCGGACGGCACGTTAAGGGCCCTGTATCCCGCATGGGGTGACGACCACTTTGACTATGACGGGTTCATTTCCCGGAACGAGTTTATCGATTTGCTCTGGCATGCCAAAAAACATCATGTAGAAGTCATTCTTGAGTTCAACCTGCCCGGTCATGCCAATGCCATCATCCAATCCCTTAGCCAGACAGACCGCTGGCAGCTAACCGACCCGGAGGACGCATCGGTTTACAGATCGGCACAGGGTTACACGGGAAATGTTATTAACGTCGGCATGAGCGACAACTACCGGTTGGCAAAGGTCATCCTGGAAGAAATCAAAACCATGTACGACGCTGCCGAAATGCCCATGTCGCGAATTCATTTCGGTGGAGACGAGGTACCCGAAGGCGCCTGGCTAAACTCCCCGGCCTGCAGACGACTACCGGTCTGGAATCCTGCGTGGGATATCGACAAGCCGGAGCAGGCACGGGAGGCGACCCAGGCACTGATGGCCTACCACTTTGAACAGATCACCGGAATCGCAGAGGAAGTGTCACCGGGCATCCAAACAGGGTTCTGGCATGAGATGAGCACATCCGGTAGTGGCAACAGCAACAGCTACTACAACGCATGGTTGACCGCAGACGCAGACATCAGCCTCATCGACTCACTTCTTGACCGGGGCCAAAACCTGGTCATCTCAAACGCCAGCTTTTTATACCTCGACATGCCTTATGCAATGCATCCCGATGAACCCGGGCTGCCGTGGGCGGGCTACGTCAACACCAAATCAATCTACAATTTTGACCCCCTTGATTGCTGGGGGCTGACAGCTGACCAGTCAACCCATGTCCTCGGCATTCAGGCCCAACTGTGGAGCGAGACCGTATTCACTTCGGCGCTAATGGATTACTACACGTTTCCGCGACTCCTCGCCGTCGCCGAACGGGCATGGAACAAACGACCGACCCAGGACCACTGGCCGCTATTTCGACAAGCATTGATAACAAGAGAGCTTCCACACCTCGGCAAGCTTGGTGTCAAATACCGACCCGCTGATCTGGAGAACTGAGATACGTTACCCATGTTACTCAGGCGACTTTTTGACGATCAGGCCTGAAAATGGCTTCTGCCATCTCATCGGCAACGATGTTAGTGGGCGCGCACCTCACATCTGATTGCTCGAAGATAGATTTCAACGTTTCACCGATTCTTTCGACATGCTGGCTCACCGCCAAATTTACTATCTATTTTCACACCGGAGACATGACGAGTTCTCTCACCAATCACGGCAATGTCCTTCACGCCTGTGCCGGAATCTTCTGCCGTGATGTACTTTCCCTGTAGAGATTCCACAAAGTCGCCCATCGCCAACAGCATCTCCCCGGATTTTTCACGGTGAGGATCAGCGATAATCACCGCTTTTCCGCCTCCCAGCGGCAAACCAGCCAGTGCGGACTTGTACGTCATGCCGCGAGACAGCCTTAGCACATCAGTCAATGCATCGGCTTTCGTCAGGTAAGGGTACATTCGGCACCCACCTAATGCAGGCCGAGGTTTGAATCATGAACAGCAATGAAGGCAGTCAGGTTTTTGGAATCAACATGCTCAACCATTTCATGGCCATCAAAATCCGGATGCGTTTCTATCTCTAACGAGTTCACTATGTCTCCTCAACTTCTATGGTGGATGGTTTTACTATCGCCTCCAGGGCCAGCGGAACCAATTCGCCTCGAAACTGCTTCATCAATATCTCTTTTCGAACATTTATCGCCAACAGATTCGCCGACTTCACATGGCCATAACCGCGGATAAGCATGGGTAGCTCTGCTATTTCCACAGCGCTGCGGTAGTTATCCAGGGTCAGCTCATCGCGCAAATCCACAAATATCTGACGGAACGCGGCAAGCGTCCGGCGTTCTTCCACGCGATCAGTTGTATAACCAAACAAATCAAGTCGTGTCCCGCGCAGGAACTTTAAGGGTGCAAGTAGCTTAAATATACCGAGCGTCAACCCTGGGAACTTTCGCTTCTTCGGTTTACCGGTAGCCTTATCTTTCCTGCTTAGCACAGGCGGTGCGAGGTGAAAACTGAAGGTGTAATCACCTTCAAACAGGTTGCTGACGTGCTCTTCGAAAGAGCCATTGGAATACAACCGGGCCACTTCGTACTCATCTTTGTAAGACATCAACTTATAAAGTGATTTTGCAACCGCGCGCGTCAACGTGAAGTCTTTGTCTGCATGGTCGACCGTTCGGACACTCTCAACAAGTGCCACATACTCAGCGGCGTAAGCGCTGGACTGATAGTCGGTCAGGCGAGTCACGCGATCTGAGATAATCTCATCAATATCAGTGAGTGGTTTAAAGACCTGACGTACTCCCGCCGCATGCTCAACCCTCGACAGGTCGATTGCCGCCCGCCGGCCCCACTCCAGCGCATCGAGATTAAAATCCACCGATACACCATTCAGCCGAATCGCTTCTTCTAGCGCGGCGCGCGACACAGGCACAAACCCGTTTTGCATCGCATAACCCAGCAGGAACATGTTGCTGGCAATCGAATCTCCAAGAAGTCCGGTGGCAAGGTCCGTTGCCGCAAGAAAGTTGGTCTTGGCCGAGCCCACTTCCGCTTCGATAAGAGATCTCATTGCCTGCTTTGGGATGTGCGCGTCCGGGTCCGAAATGAACTCGGCCGTTGCAGCAGAAAAATCGTTAACCACTGCATGCGAGCGCTCCACATCCACTTTCGCAATGGCTTCATCTCCTGCTGCAACGACCAGGTCACAACCCAATAGTAAATCTGCATCCCCGGCAGGAATTCTTACCGCGTTGATTGCATTCTGGTCTACACCAACTCGAACGTGACTGACGACGGCACCAAACTTCTGAGCGAGTCCTGTCTGGCTCATCGTGGCGCAGCCTTTTCCTTCAATATGCGCTGCCATGGCAACTACCGCGGCAATGGTTAGTACGCCTGTACCACCAACGCCGGTGACGACAATATTCCAGGGCTGTTCCTGCATCGGTGCAATCATGGGCTCCGGTAGCACTGGCCAGTCAATCGATTGGTCAGCCTTGCTCTTTTTCAACTGTCCGCCGGTCACCGTGACAAAGCTCGGGCAGAATCCTTTCAGGCAGCTGTAGTCCTTGTTGCAGGCGTTCTGGTCAATTTTTCGCTTACGGCCCAACTCAGTTTCATGGGGAATAACAGAGAGACAGTTAGACTCAACGCCACAATCACCACAACCTTCACAGACCTCAGGGTTCACTACTACGCGCACCGGTGGATCTTCAAGCTCCCCTTTCTTCCTCCTGCGTCTTTTTTCAGCCGCGCAGGTCTGTTCATAGATAAGGACTGTAGTGCCTTCGACGTCTCGCAGCTCTTCTTCGATGGCGATCAGGTCATCACGGTGGTCAACACTCAGACCCTTGAACCTGGTCACAGCGCCATGGCTTTTGGGATCATCGCTTACCAGTGCGATCCTGGTAATACCTTCACCTCGCAATTGCAGAATCATCTGCTCAACAGACAGGGAGCCGTCAACCGGTTGACCACCTGTCATGGCAACGGCATCGTTGTACAGAATCTTGTAGGTAATATTGACCCCGGAAGCAATCGCCTGACGGATCGCCAAGAGCCCGGAATGGAAATAGGTTCCATCGCCCAAATTCTGAAAGACATGTTTGGTTTCCGTGAAATGCGCCTGCCCGACCCAGGTGACACCTTCGCCACCCATCTGGGTAAATGTCTCAGCACGTCGATCACCGACTTCCCAGGTGCCCATGTAGTGACACCCAATACCACCGAGCGCCCGGCTGCCTTCCGGCACCCGCGTGGACGTACTATGCGGGCAACCGGAGCAATAATGAGGCGTACGTTGCAAGCGCTCCCGCTCTGATGCGAGGACTGTTTCCTTGCGCTCATAAAATTTGAGACGCGCTTCAATACTTTCGTCCTTGTAGAAGCGGGATATTCGACTCGATATGGCCCGAGCGACCATCGCGGGAGTTAGCTCTGACAGGTTGGGAAGCAGATCACGACCCTCATGATCAAACTCGCCAAAGACTCCTGGCCTTCTGTCCGTTGGCCAGTTGTAAAGTTGTCCCGTGATCTGGTCCTCAATAATCGATCGCTTTTCTTCCACGACCAGAATCTCCTCAAGCCCCTCTGCAAACTCGTGGGTAGAGAACGGATCAAGTGGCCAGCTCATGCCAACCTTCAGCACTCTAAGGCCAATTTCACCTGCCTTACGCTCGTCGATCCCCAGATCCTCCAGCGCCTGCATCACATCAAGGTAAGCCTTGCCCGTGGTAATAATGCCAAGACGAGGTTGACTGCTGTCGAGCACAATCCTGTTTAGTTTGTTGACCCGGGCAAATTCTCGCGCCGCGTATATTTTATATTTGTTAAGTCGAAGCTCCTGTTCCAGCGCACTGTCCGGCCACCTCGCATGCACACCATCATCTGGCAACACGAACTGATCCGGAATGATGATATTCACCCGATCAGGATTGATCTCAGCAGAGATTGCGGAATCCATGTTTTCGGTGATGGCCTTCAGCGCTACCCAGGCGCCGCAATAGCGAGACAGTTCCCAGCCAAAGACGCCAAGGTCCAGCACTTCCTGCACGTTCGCAGGGTTCAGGACAGGGATAGAGGCACCGATAAACATATGTTCAGACTGATGCGGTAGAGTCGATGATTTCGCGGCATGGTCGTCTCCGGCGACAGCCAGAACCCCGCCGTATTTTGACGTACCAAAGGCATTGGCATGCTTAATGACGTCCATGCTGCGATCAACACCGGGGCCTTTGCCGTACCACATACCGAATACACCGTCGTATTTTGCACCCTCAAACAGATTGACCTGCTGGCTACCCCAGACCGCCGTTGCCGCAAGGTCTTCATTAACGCCCGGCTGGAAGTAGATATTGTGTTTATCCAGGAATGACTGCGCGCGCCACATAGCCTGGTCCACGCCCCCCAGGGGGGAGCCACGATAGCCAGATATAAACCCGGCGGTATTAAGGCCCCGATCCAGGTCTCTCTGGTGCTGGAGGATGGGTAATCGAACCAGCGCCTCAATACCAGTCATGTAGGCACGCGTCGTATCCAGCGCATATTTGTCGTCAAGGGAGACAGGTTTAAGCGGTGAGCTCATGTCTATTCCAGCGAGGGGTATTTCAGGCTATGTTAGACCTGCTGTTGGACGAGAGTTATGTTATATAACCCCTAATACGCCTCATTGAGGTATATATTTACCCTATTACTATTAATCATTAGATATTTAAGACCTTAACGAGAACTCAAAAGCTATGACCGACATTAATCGAACTGATATCCAGATTCTGGACTCGCTCCAGCACGATGCCAGCCTCACGACCCAGGAAATTGCCGACAGAATCAACATCTCACAATCCCCCTGCTGGCGCCGGATCAATAAACTGGAAGAGCAGGGGCTGATAGAAAAGAAGGTGGCGTTACTCAATCGGGAAAAGCTGGGCATGGAAGTTGTCGTATTCGCGACGGTAAACCTGACCACCCAGGGACGCGATAACCTTGAATACTTTGAAAGAGAGGTCGAGATACTTCCGGAAGTCATGGAGTGCTACACCATGGCTGGAACCTGGGACTATATGTTGAAAATCGTCGCGAAGGACATTCGCCACTATGAGATTTTTGTCAGGGAAAAGCTGACCAAGCTCGACAATATTCGGGAAGTGCATTCACACATCGCCGTGACAGAAATCAAAAATTCGACAGCCCTACCTCTGGAGTCACTAATCTAACATCTGCTCTAACGGTCAGGAAAAGGCGCGAAGTCCTTTCGACTGCAGCCAGCCAGACACTTCAGACTGTGCCTGCTCGTCAAGAGAGTCTTTGATCTTGTTAACAATCATTTCCCGTGAGGTTTCGGGATAGGGCCGTGACAGATAACTTACTTCCTCACCGTAGATGTCAGCATGAAAGGCTTTGGCACCCGCCTGCTGCGCAGCCCCATTTGCAAGGACGTAGGGTTCATAAGTATCAACCATCTCTCCAAGTACAAATTCGCCAAACGTCGTGGTTTTCGGAAAAGCCGGCAAAGCACCCGACCCATCCCATTGATCTAATCCACCTTCAGCGTAACTGACCACCGCCGGGTAGTTCGCCGTGACTCTTTTAGGCACCGGGTCCATATAGGTATGGGCGCGGAGCCCTCCAAGGACAATACAATCAACAGCCGTGGGCCGATCACCCATAAGATATCGCGTCTCACCCAACTGCTTTTCTGCTGCCTCAAGAATCCTTACATACTCGGCTTCCGCGGCTTTCCTTTGAACCTCCGAGTCTGTACCCGTCGCCCTGCAGGCTCTGGGACCCCAACTCAGCATCCTCTCGGCAATAGCGGGGTTTCCATCCGCCATAATGTGCGCGGCAAACTCTGCACTCTCCGGGTAGTGCCATCGATAGTGCACCATGGTCCGTGCCACCCATTCATCGAAGTACTCCTCGACAATATGAACAAGCACACCCTCCGAGCCAGCAGGATACATCTGGCGCTTTGGATAGCGCCCATCGAGCATGTGCATGATCGGCGTCGTATCCCCTATCATCCAGTTTTCGGGTGTCTGGAGCACCGGTACCTGGTGGGTACCGGATCGACTTTCAATCGTCGCTGGGTCGCTCTGGTTCTTATTGCGCATTACAAAATGGGCGCCATAGAAGAGACACGCCGCCTCAAGCTTGCGCGTGAAATAGCTAAGCTCACCACCATAGATGACATAAGGGTTCGTCATGGCCTGCTCCAGTTAGCCTGCGCTGTTGATCTTAAGGTTCAGCTCAAGTGTTCCGAGCATGATGCCCGGTTGATGCAGGAATTTGTTTTCACTTCCGTACTCAATTCCATCCAGACGATCAAGGAGCCGGCTCCAGGCCAACTGCTGTTCTATTCTTGAAATACCCGCGCCTGGGCACACCCTCGGTCCGGCGGAGAAAGTCAGATGTCTTGTGACGGCTTTCCTGTCCAGCCGCAGTTCAAAGGGACACTCAAATTCATCCGGGTCGACATTTGCTGCCGTCCAACGAAGATGCAGGACAGAGCCTTTCGGTACCGTCACACCCTGGAACACTTCATCTTGACTCGTCTGCCGGGTTGATAATCCCTGCGTGGGTGAGCGCATACGCATACCCTCTTCTGTGAATTGCCTGATGAGATCACGATTGCTCTTCAGACGCTCAAACAGGCCTTCATGCTCACATAACAGCTGCGCCTGTTCCTCTAACGCATATTGAGTCGTTTCCAGACCACCAATAATCATGGCATAAACAATGCCGTTCACTTCAAGGTCGGTGAGCTTCCTGCCCAATGGGGAATAGGTAACCTCCGTAAGGAAAGTAATCATATCTTCCTGAGGGTTCTTTCTTTTTTCCTGAACTTTCTCCTGCACGTACTCCTTAAAACCGTCCAGCAAAACAAACTGCGTACGAATCTCTTCATCATCAAGCTTGTTCAGGTGGCCACGCCCGTGAACAAACGCCTTCACCTGGGCCTCTCCCCAAAGCGCCAGTTGCGGTATGTCTTCGGACGGAAAACCCAGCACACTGGCCATCACACGTTGTGGCAAGGGCCGTGCAAACTCCTTGATGAAGTCAATTTCATCCCGGTCACCCCAGCTATCAATAAGTTCATCGACATGCTTGATGATCATGGCCTCATGACGACTTGCTCCCGGACCAACCCAGGGATCTGTCAACTCTTGCTTGTGGGTCCGCCAGAGTTCCATGTTCGGTCGCAGCGTCACCATGGATGCCTGCATGGCATTCAGGTTCGGTACTTCTTCGACGTTAACACCTGACTCTGCCATCTCCTTAATAGCGCTGGACTGAAGAGGAGGAAAGCGATCAGGATCCTTAACGACCATGCTGATGTCTTCATGCTTGGTCAGGATATAAGCATCCGTATCAGGTGTTAGGCCTTCACCCGCCAGCTTATGGACCGGTGATTCACCGTGAAGTATCGGGTACGCGTCGTACCAGTGTTCCTGCGCACCAGGCGCGAACAGATCTACATCTTCCAACTGCACGGGACACTTCATGTCCGTCAGGAAATGATTCGGTGTTTTGTCACTCATTGTGTATCGGCCTTCTAAATTATCAGAACTTAAGTTTTTGACAGTACAGCTTGAGACATTGAGTGACAAGAGACTGAAGAATCACAGATCGTGTGGAGCCCTTATGTGACGGCGGCCCACACCGCCCCGCCAAGCGCCCCAAGGACCAGAATATAGGAGGGAAACACCGTAAGCATCATACCAACCCCCCGGGTAGCAGGATCCTTCACGTAGCTAACAGCAAAAATCGCACGACCTGCAATGAATACCAGCCCTAACGCAACAGCACCAAGAATATGGACATACTGGGCAAAGAACCAGATACCGGGGATGAACAAAATCAACTGCTCAATCGTGTTGTAGTGCACCCGGAAGTGGCGTTCAAATTCATCATTACCTGTTACCGCGGGTGCCTGAAGGCCTGTCCTGCCCCTGGCAAAACCCACTCGCGCACCGAGCACAATGTATTCCACTAACGCCAACATAATCACAATCACTACCAGTTCCATAACACCCACCTCTCTCGTTTTTTAATTTGTCACTCGTACTACATTGATCTGCAAACTCAAACCCAACTCAGGGAATCGGCGTCCTGGCATCGTCTACTTCAGCAAGCTTTCGCAGGTTCTCTGAATGATCCTCGCGGTTGATCTTGTAAATGCTGAGGACAGCCAACGCAAAGAGATAAAAGAAAAGCAGCGTTGGTACGTACAGATAGGCCAGGTCAAACAGCGTTTCCTCTGGTACCTGCCCGGGTTTCGCTTTCGTTGGAAACTGTATGATTGCCAGTATTTG
>JABBBA010000150.1 GCA_018607685.1 K189A clade bacterium
GTTATGGGGGGCATCGCCCAAAGAACACGGGAATGTATCCTGCTTTGTGAGGCGTCAGGCTACGACGTCATCCTGATTGAAACCGTTGGTGTCGGGCAATCCGAAGTAGAAGTCCACGGGATGGTAGATTTTTTCATGTTGCTGATGGTGCCTAACAGCGGTGATGACCTGCAGGGAATAAAGCGGGGTATCACTGAACTGGTTGATGGTGTTGTCATCAATAAGGCAGATGGCGACAGTATCGGGCTTGCCATGCAGACGCAGCAGTTCTACCAGAGTGCTTTTAATATATTCCGAACCAATGATGCCTGGAAGCCAAAAGTCCTTACCTGTTCCGCTCTTGAGCGGTCAAACCTGGTGGAGGTCTGGGACATGATTACTGAGTTTGAAAAACTGGCTAAAACCAACGACACCTTTGTTGAAAGGCGTGAAACCCAGAGCGTTGTGTGGCTAAAAAAATTGATTACCATGGAAATCGAACAGCGAATTCTGGCCAGTGATGAAGTGAAACAATCGTACCCGGAACTTGAAGAGCAGGTTGCATCCGGTCAGTTGACGCCGTTTAGTGCGGCTAATCAGGTTCTGAACCTGGTTTTCAAGTCAGATGGTGATAAAAGCGTAACATAAGGGCCGCTATGTTTTCCTGTGGTCCAGGCGGCGTTGAACGCACCTTGCGATGTTATGCCGATTGAGCCTGATCAATTTCCGCTAAAACTGATTATGCTAAAGTTTTGATCGATTCAGAAATGAGAGGATGTGAACTACTGTGAGCCAACTTGAAGACTACACTTTCCAGGATAGAGACGTTATCGATCCCGAGGTCTATGAACAGGTAGGTCATCCTCAGCATGCATTCGCCTGGCTTCGCGCCAACGATCCGCTTCGAATGGTCGAGCCGGACGGCTTTCGTCCCTTCTGGGTCGTCACTAAGCACGCGGACATTACGGAGATAGAAAAGCAGCCGGAAATCTTTACCAGTGAGCCCCGGCCCATCCTGATGCGTGAAGCAACCGCCCCGGAAATGAAAGAAGAGATGATCGCCGCGATTTTTGAAAAGCTGCAGGACTCTCCTCGATTGCTTGAGGTGCTAGCCACTTCCTCGGAACAGGGACTGATTCGTTCCTTGGTACAAATGGACCCACCTGATCACACTGCTTACCGGGAACTTGTACAACCCTGGTTCAAGCCAACAAATATCAAGGCGCTGGGTGATCGGCTCGAGGAGCTTACCAGGGACATCCTTGATCAGATGATGGGTGATGGCAGTAGTCAGGAATGTGACTTTGTGCAGGATGTTTCAATCTACGCGCCCCTTCGGCTGATTACAGAATTACTCGGCGTACCCCAGGAGGATGAGTGGCGCATTCTGAAACTAACGAACGAACTTTTTGCTGGCGATGATCCCGAAATGCAGCGTATTGCCGATGACCCGCTGTCGATCTTCGATACCATTAAGGATATCTACCAGTACTTTAGTAATTTGACGGACAAATTCCGGGAACATCCGGATGAAAGCCTGGCCAGCTATATTGCCAATGGCAAAATTGATGGCGAGTATCTGCCTTACAAGGAACTGATTTCCTACTACACCATCGTTGCCACCGCCGGACACGACACGACACGAAATTCTATCACCGGTGGTCTACATGCGTTGCTGACACACCCTGAACAACTGCAGCGCTTCAAGGAAATTGTCCACGACGAGAACGCCGTTAAACTGGCCGTTGAAGAAATGATTCGTTGGACGACGCCCGTTGTGCAGTTTTCTCGAACCGCAGAACAGGACTATGACCTGCGCGGCAAGACAATCAAGAAGGGCGACACAGTAGGCCTGATGTATGCATCAGCCAGTTTTGATGAAGACATTTTCGACGACCCCTTCGAGTTCAACATCGAAAGAAAACCGAACCGCCACCTTGCCTTCGGAACAGGCCCGCACCAGTGCCTTGGCCTGATTCTGGCACGACTCGAAATGCGAATTTTCTTCGAGCAGTTGATTCCCCGAATAGCGGAAATGGAACTGGTCGGCGATCCCGAGCGTGTCCGAGCCAGCTTTGTTCATGGGCTAAAGCACATGAATATCAGGTACCGACTGACGGACTAGTTGGTGGCAGTTTAGCTCCGCAATAGATGTGGCTGAGGATTATTGTCGCGCCCACCAGCCGATCCAGTTCCGGAAAGCAACCGTCTGCACTGCAACCCTGAAGGAGCAAGTACGTTCCATTGTGAATGTACTCAATCGTGTATCCGTTGCTGCGCAACAGATGGCTCACTCCCAAGGCTTGTTGGGGGAAAAGCAGCGTAGAGGCCGCCCGCAGCTTAGGACGCCAAAAGAACCATTACGCGGCGAAAAGATTTCATTTAGAGCTTAATGACCAACCCGAGCATCGGACCGTGAGTAATCGTATCGTACTCAAAGTAACCCACGCGGCCACGGGTACCAGTTTCGTAGTCGACCAGCGTGCCTTTGTAACGCATATCAAGGCTGAACCTGTCATTGATATTGAAAATTGCACCAAGACTCACAGATGATGTCAGGTCGGCATCTATGCCAAAGCCGCCGATATCTCCACTGATGTTCAGCTGCCAGTTCTCATTCAGCTGATGACGCCAGCGCAAACCAACGACCAGATCCACCCAGTCTTCCTTGATTTTCGTTCCAATCGCACCAGGCAAGACGGCGGGATCAATTTCCACCTCGATATCGTTGTCCCACCATCTGACGCCCCCAAAATAATCGAGTGTCCCATTCGTCAGCGCCTGCCGTTTGAACAGCATCCCTTCAAAAACACCCTGTCGCAAACTGGCATCCACAACACCACCGCGAGCACCCGAAACATCATCACTCAGGTCCATAAACCCATAGTCAAGTATCACGCCCCAGCCGCTATCGTTTAGCGCTTCGAAATGAACCATGGCAGCCATATCGAGGCTCTCCATAATACGCTTCATGTCGACGGAGAGATCGATCCCGGTTACCCGCCCCATACTCGCATCACCATCGATACTCGTTGCCATCAGATAGGGTTCAATCTCGTAGTTCCATTCGCTCGCTTGTGCATGAACAGGGAAAACAAACAAGAACAGTAGAAGAATTCGCATGTCGGGTGCCGGGTCAAGTTGGTAGGATTGTCATAATACTGTTAAATTCTAACGGTTCCAGTACATTCTGTGAGCGGTGATCTATAGCCAGCTAAAGAGGTGATCAACTGGACAACTCCGCTAGTTCGGAGACAGTGAACGCCGACCTGACCATGGCCAGGCGCTGCAGTAATCGTATGCGAACTCACCGAAAACCAGAGAATATTCAATATCTTGTTGGAAAACTGGCCAAGCATGGTTAACTGACAATAGGCGTTATAAACCAGTGATACGCTGTCTTGATAGCTAATGAGCTACTGTCTCAGAGACCGCCGGGGTGATTATTGCGAAGTATTCAGTAACCAATCAACATAGCGTTGAATGAAGTCGCGCTGACGTTCGACAAAAGCGCGAGACAGTTCTCTTCGTGCGGCCGGTCCCAATCTGAAGTGCGTCTGACCATCGCTTTCGAGCAGATTTGTTTGCACAAACCGGCAATGGTTTGGTACGTCGTGCCAATTCATATTACGCCGCTCTGCCGCTATTTCACCGGGCGACATAAAAGCGTCGAGTGATCGCACCAACTGTGGATGTTGGGACGCGGCATCAAGGTCGTCAAACTGAGCGAGAAGCCACGCATTAGCGTCATTGAGGAGTAGGGCACCGTCAAGGCCCGCAGTGGTGTGTAGGTGGTGTAGGTGGTGTAGGGATCTTGCGCGAAGCTAAATGATTGAAGGTCAAACATTACCTTCACGCAAGGTGTGCAAGCGCACGAGTCTACCTGTGACTAAAGTTCGTCGGCGAACCGGGCTTCCATCTGCAGATAGCCATCAGCATCGGGATGTTTGGCCCAGACCGCCGCCCAGCCTTCACCACCGAGTACCTCTTCAAATCCCTTTGTTCGCGCATCGCGGTCTTCCCAGCGAATGATCCAGGTGATGTTGGCGACACCATGCTTTACAGGTTGTGGATCGCTGCCTGAGAGTTCCGGTTCATCGCCATTGCTGATCCAGAATCCGACAATATCCAGGTTGGCTTTTAGAAAGGGTACGGCATCATCAATTGCCCACTTTTTGTAGGCTTCAAATTTTTCCGGTAGATAATGGTAAGACCTTATTTCGAACATGATTACTCCTTAGAGATTCGTTGTGGTAAAAAGTCGGCGACTTCTGCGCCGTGGGTGTTTTGTAAAAAATGGTGAGCGTCCGGCATCGACTCAAAAGATGAGGCGATCACCTTCTCATCCTTGGAGAAGCTTTTTGCCTCATCGTAAC
>JABBBA010000059.1 GCA_018607685.1 K189A clade bacterium
CCCCTTACATGCACAATGCCAAGAATAAACCCGCGATTTAGCAGCGGTAACCGGGTTGGGTCAAACTCTATTGGTAGAGTAACCCCATAGGCGCCATAAGCGGTCAGGTACAGCGGGCGCGATGCCAGCGCTCGTCCCGCTTTGTATACAAGGGTAATCGGTACTTCAATACCGTCACGAGCTGATAGCCAGTGTTCTTCAACTCGATACTCATCGCTAATGTATCTCCCCGGCGCGGGATCAGAATCTGTTTCAACGACTACTTTCTCGGAAACATCAACTCTGTAACGGCGCTCTGGCTGGATGAAACTCTGCTTTTTGAATCGAAAATTCGGTTCGGCGCCACCGTCAGACCGCATCAATCGAAAACGCTCGCCCGCACCTGAGGAAAGAATACTTTCCTGGGAGCCGGTTGAGAGATCAACGAGCACCAGTTTATCCCTGAGCCTGTTTCTGGCTTGAATCAGCAAGTGCTTATCGAAACGCTCAAAGTCGATCACACTAGCGGGCGGTTCCAGTTCATAAAACTGCCAGTCGCCTGGGTTAACGTCGCCACTTTCTATCAATGCAATTGCATACTCCGCTCGCTGATAGTTGCTGAGCACCGTTCGATGATCGCCATCGATCATCAGCCGATACCGATGTCCGTCCTCCCTGGGCGCTATCAGTTGCAACTCGCCATCCGGCATCAGAACCCGGATTTCCGTCGAGCGGTGGGATTCAGAGGTGATCATGACGGTTTTCCTGTCGCGAGCAGTCCTGACGCTAAGAGAAAATGCCGGATCAGATTCATGGTAAACGATGACCTTCTCTGCATCGGCCAAATGTGCAACGACTGAATTCGTCTCTTTCTCGACGGCAAGAACAGCGTCACCATTCCATGCAAGGTCAGGTGCCACGCCGGTCGCAACGGTCGTGACGACACCAGACTCAAGCTGGCGAAGCCGCAGGGTGTAATTACCGCCGCCTGATGTGTCTTCCGTAAACGCAACGGTGTGTTCATCCGGGCTGGTAACAAATCCGCCGAGGGCATAATAGTCAGCACCATTGGAAAGTTTGTTCAGGTCGATCACAACCTGAGGCTCTGCGGCTAGCGACCTGTGAAGCCTGTAGAAAATTGGATACTGCTGTCCTTTGCTGATCTCCGAATGGTATTCAAAATCACCGGCAATGATCGGTGTGGTTTTCTTTTCTATCGATAACTGGGCGTTCAATTCCGCCATCATTAGATTGAGATTCGAGTCCCAGAGTGCAGTCTGCTCAGCCAGGTATTGCTGCTCATCTGCAATGTATTGCACGGTATCAGGATGCTCAAGATCGACCATGTAGGCGTAAGGATCAACCCAGGAGATGTCCTGCAGAATGAATTCCTTGGGATGGGATGCTGCAATCGGTGTATTCCTGGATTGCCCCTTCGAACAACCCGTGAGTACAAGCACAGCAACAATGACAAGAATCGATATTTTGTTAGAGATTTTCACAACGCCCGAAGCTGATCACTCTGGGTCTGGTAATGCAAGTTCATTACAATCCCTTCATTGAAGAATGATCAAGGTGCCGAACATGGCAGAACCAGAAGAAGCAGACCGCGCACGAATAAGGCGTGCCCCAACCCGGGCTATTAAAGAAGCTCAAACCCTCCACGACATCATCGACCAGGCCGAATTCTCCAGGGTCTTCGGCGAGAAATGGGTTAACGAACAGTAATCAGGGCAGCGGCGGTCGTGGCACGCCGAGCACATCCATCGCGCCACCGTAGTAGTCGAACATCCTCTCTGTTGGCCAGCCGGCAAATAGCCCACCATCCACCAGGATATCCTGACCTGTCACATAGCGACTATCATCACCGGCTAGAAACAGGGCGACGCCCGCAACGTCATCCACTTCACCTACCCGCCCCATAGGTATTTCAGCACTGAGCGCCGTTCGAACATCATCAGCAAGAGGAATACCGACCTCATCCGAAACACCGAAGGCGCGATGAAAAATGGGAGTGTAGATGGGCCCCGGCGAAATCGAATTAACTCTTACTTTGTACTTCGCCAATTCCAGCGCAGAAGACTTTGTAAAGTTGGTCACCGCGGCCTTGGCAGCAGAATAGATGATCGGCGCAAAATGCCCGCCGTGGGCGCTGATGCTCGCATTGTTGATAATGCTGCCCTGGCTGGCCTTGAGATGCGGCATTACCGCTCTGGTAGACCACATGATACTTTTAACCAGTAAACTGAACTGGTTATCTATCGCCTCTTCTGTCATATCTTCCAACGTAAACGCAGGCACCGCTTCGCCGGCGTTGTTGAACAAACAATCTATTTTCCCCCAAAGGCTGACCGTATTGTTGATCAACTCTTCAATCTCAGACGTTGATGTGACATCGGTTTGCATGAAAACCGCATTTTTACCGAGTCGCTCAGAAACAGCCTCACCGTTCTCGACTGATCGCGCGGCCAACACAACTCTTGCACCCTCGGCTACAAAACGTTCCGCGGTACTTTCACCAATACCACTGCTGGCGCCGGTAATGATGACTACTTTATTGTCCAGAACTCCCATCACAACATTCTCTTCATCAACATGAAGACCGACCATAAATTAGCCGGCACGCAAACACCATAGAGTTAATAAACGTACAGCCAGCGATTTTGCTTTTCCCAGCCTCTGCCGATTGGTTATTTCCTCTTAAATTCACTTTCCCTTAAAAATGGGCTCTCTCTTTTCGAGGAAACTGGCCACGCCCTCTTTGTGATCTTCAGTCTGAAACAAGGTTCCGAGTGTTTGGCCTATCCAGTTACCCATCTCCTCATATTCACCGTAGAAAGATCGCCGTAACCCTTCTTTAAGATAACGAACGGCCAGAGGTGGATTAGCGGCGATCTTGGTTGCCAGTATCCGAGCTTCGTCCAGCAAATCCTCATGTGGCACGACGCTCATCACAATACCCAGTTCAAGCGCCCGCTCGGCACCGATGACTTCACCGGTGAACAACAACTCCGCAGCGCGCTGTGGACCAATGATCTGGGGTAGACGAACCATACCGCCGACGTCAGCTACCAGCCCTCGCTTAACGAACAACTCTCCAAATTTTGCTTTTTCGGATGCGATCCTGAAGTCCGCCATCAGGGACATGTCCATACCCCATCCAACCGCTGCACCATTGACCGCCGCGATAATTGGCCTGTCACAATCCAAAATAGCTCTTGCAGCAGGCGTCGTTCCCGGGCGCACGTCCCTGAGCCTCTCACTGCCGCCGCCCTGCACCATGATCTCTTTAACATCATCCCCGGAGCAAAAAGCCCTGCCCGCGCCCGTGAGAATGATGCACCTGACCTCATGGTCTTTCTGAAGGTTCAGGAAGATTTCTTCAAGCTCCGCGTAGGCCCGCCAGTTGATGGCGTTCATGATCTCGGGACGGTTGAGCGTTACAGTGGCAATATGATCTGAAACTTCCAGGATCATGCATTCATAATCAGACATGAGCGATTCCTCTTTTCCGGTTACCATAATGTTTTGCGCACCCCAAGGAAACCTCATTGCACATATTGAAGCTGGCAAAACTCTCGCTCGTGATCCTGGCGCTTTCTGGCCAGGTGCACACTATCGCTATCGCTGCAGATACGCACTCCGATAAATCGTTACAAAAACGCGTAACGAAGGTGCTGAGGGACACACCTCTCATCGACGGCCACAATGACCTCCCGATGGTCTATACCCGCCGGGTGGATGGAAACCTTGAGCAGATGCCATTTACATCGGATCTTTCATTATCGGAGAAGCCAACCCATACGGATCATCCCCGAATGGTTGAAGGCATGATGGGTGGTCAGTTTTGGTCTGTTTACATCCCGATTTCAGCATACCCAGGGGAAAGCGGCGATGTTGCCAGGGTTCTTCGGCAGATAGACCTTGTGCACCGAATGGTTGCTACCTACCCCGACCAACTGGCGCTGGCCTTGACCGCCGCTGATGTCAGACGCGCCCATAAGAAAGGCAAGATCGCCTCTATGATAGGCATCGAAGGTGGCCATGCCATCGAAGACTCCCTGGCCAATCTACGCATGCTGTATTTGGCGGGGGCACGTTATATGACGCTGACTCACTCAAAAGGTTTACGTTGGGCGGATTCTGCTACGGATGATGAACGAGTGGGTGGACTGTCTCCTTTTGGAAAGGAAGTCGTCCGCGAAATGAATCGCCTTGGCATGCTGGTTGACCTTTCCCATGTCTCAGTGAATACCATGAACGATGCACTGGATGTCTCCACGGCTCCGGTTATTTTTTCTCATTCAAGTGCCTACGCAATAACGCCGCACAAGAGGAATGTCCCCGATGACGTGTT
>JABBBA010000271.1 GCA_018607685.1 K189A clade bacterium
CCCCAAGTTCAAGGTGGGTGGTTTCAACGCCATTGGCCGACGTGATCATGAAACAGGCAAGGTTGAACTGCATGATGTGGGTGAGGCGTGTGCCACTAATGAGCCGATCTTCGTACCACGTTCAGCAGATGCGCCAGAAGGTGATGGTTTCGTTCTGGCCAACGTCTACGACGCCAACCGTAAAGCGAGCCACCTGGTGATTCTGGATGCCCAGAATGTATCCGGTGAACCGCTGGCCAAAGCCTATCTGGATCACCGCGTACCTTTCGGTTTCCACGGCAACTGGGCACAGGACGTCGCCTAAAGCAGGATATAAAAGATAAAAGGGGACGCAGCACATTTTTAATGTGCTGCGTCCCCTTTTCGAAATGTGCTGCGTCCCCTTTAAATGGGGGCAAATTTGAAGCAAAAAAAACCCGGCTAATGCCGGGTTTTTCTATCTAGCCTTTCCTGTATAGGGAAGATCAGAACGTGTATGAAAGTTCCATACCGTAGTGACGACCTCTATTCAGGCTACCAACTGCGAACAGTGTAGAGATAGGTGTAAATACTTCAGTCTGCTCATCCGTCAGGTTACGACCGAATGCAACGACTGAGTACTTCTCAGCGTAGTAACCGATAGACGCTGTAACGTCTTCTCGTGAATCTACCTTACCCAACTCAGTGTTCAGCAGGTTCGATTCGAGTTCATCGATCTCGCTGTACTTGGCATAAATTTCCAGGTCACCGTTGCCGATTTGGAACGTCAACGTTCCACCTACACCCAGCGTGTACTCAGGTGCATTTCGTGGCGTCAGGAAACTAGCGTCTTCGACCTTGATCACGCCATCTGAAGCGTTGATGTCAGTCTCGAACGTATCGTATTCAGCGTCCAGGTAACCGTAGTTAAGGAATACCCGGAGGTTTTCGCTAACCACATACTCCGCTTCGATTTCGACACCCTGATAGGTAGCATCCGCAACGTTGTCGAATACAGTAGCAACTGTGTTCGTGTCGTTATCTACCTGAACTGAAGATTCCTGCTTATCCGTAAAATCGTTCATGAAGGCAGCAATGTTCAAACGCAGGCGACGATCCATCAGCATGGCTTTATAACCAATTTCCCAGGATTCAATTTCTTCTGGTTCATACTGGTCACGGATGAAGTCGCGCGTGTTCTGGTTAACACCAAAGAAACCACCGGAGTGGAAGCCTTCTGAATAGGAACCAAAGAGGATCGCATCATCATTCAACCGATAGGTGATACCCACTTTTGGTGACAGCTTGTTCCAGGTTTTATCCAGATTTGCATACTCGGGGAAGTTACGTAGTCCTTCGCGGTCGGAGGGGGCGAGGTACGCCTGGCCAGCCTGGAAGTCCTTCTTTTCTTCGGTCCATCGCAGACCGGCAGTCAAGGTCCAGTCTTCCTTAAATTCCCAGTCACCCTGGGCGAATACCGCGTAAGACGTTGTTACCTGAGTCTCGTACAGGATCTGTGAGATCAACCCGGTAGAGGCGAAACCGTTAGAAACGCCGGGATCACAATAGACGGGTGCAAAGGCACCGCCGGCGCATGCTGCCCAGCCTGCATCCGTGCCTACGAGGCCACCAAACAGTACACCCCAGAAGTTGCCGCCTGTGGCCCAGTCCTGCTCAAATTCGTTTCTGAAGTAGTAAGCACCGGCAGAAAGCTTGACCGTGTCCCAGCTACCATCAATTCGAAACTCCTGGCTGAACTGCTCGTACTCATTGAATCGCTCAATGGTAATGAAAGGTGCTGCTGAACCGTCGAAATCGTAGATTCGATACTCGTCCATGTCGCGGAAGCCAGTCGTTGAGACCAGTGTCAGGTTGTCGTTAATGTCAAAACGCATACCCAGAGTAATTGCGGTAGTTTTCAACTCGGCGTCGTTCTCTGTGTCATTTTCAGAGTACTTTGGCGTTGATGTCGTCGTCCTACAGGTATCGGTATAGATCAGGCAGTTCAGGAAACCACCGCTGTAATCCGTGTCGTTAACGTCTGTTGGCGGAGGAAGAACACCCGGTGCCGTGTTGTAGTTTGTGTTGAATGCTCCAAGGTTACTTTTGTCGTCAAACACTTCGACTGTAAAAGTCGACTCAAAAGTATCGCTGGGCGTCCAAAGTAAGGTTGCACCGTAGTTCTGGTAGTCCTTTTCTGATGCATTCCCACCTAGTGTGATGTTCTTCATGAAGCCATCGTCTTCCTGGCTGGTGTAGAAGAATTTAGCCGCGAGGACGTCTTCGATGACAGGCGTGTTAACGACAGCACGAAATTCCTGCTGACCGTCTTCACCGATGGTTGCTTTCAAACGAGCACCGAGTTCGCCCGTTGGACGACTACGAATCACGTTGATAACACCACCGACTGTGTTCTTACCGAACAGAGTACCCTGTGGTCCACGCAGCACTTCAATACGTTCCAGGTCGAAGTTTTCAATAACCTGACCTGCAAGCGTACCCAGGTAGATACCGTCAATCATCACACCAATTGGCGCGTCGAAAGAGTTATCATCTGAACGTGTAGGGCTGATTCCGCGAATATTGATGACAGCACCGCCACCACCCCGGCTTCCGTCCTCAGCAATTGTGACGTTAGGTGCAAAACCATTGAGATCGGTCAGATCCCGGATTGTTGAGTTTTTAAGTTGTGTAGAAATAGCAGTCATGGCGATTGGAACATCTTGTGATGATTCCTCTTGCTTTCGTGCGGTTACAATTACTTCTTCAATGGCCAGGCTATTCTCTTCTGCAAAAGCAGTAAAAGAAAATACACAACCACTAAAAACAAGTGCCAAGATAGGCACGAACTTTAATCGCATTGGGACCTCCCCCGTTTATTATTTTATTGCACTACAAAATTTAACTTTCGCAGATATGTCCATGTTTTGCCAAATATGGTTCTACGTCAACGTAATAATTCAGGAAGATAGGCGGTATGGGGCTTACGTGATGGTGCGGCGCAATAATGTGGCATAGAGAGTGCCGATATAAGTGAGGCAGTTTGCTTCCCGTTAGGCGTCAGTTATCAGGTTAATAATCCTGTTTCTGAGCCGGTGGTAATCGGTAGTTCTTCAGCCATCCATTCGGACATTGAGCCGTCGTAAACGGCAACATCCTCCATCCCGACCAGTTTGGCGACGCAGGCGTTAAGCGTCGCGGCGATTCCACCGCCGCAATAGGTAATCAGTCTATCGCTGGTCATATTTTGCCTGAACTTCTCGGCCAGGGTGGCATCAGGAAGGAGGTACTGCCCATCCATAAGCTCAAAAAGGGGGTGGTTTACCGAGCCGGTGATATGCCCGGCATAGAAGACGTCTTCTTCGCCCCGATACATTGCCGGCGTCAGTGTATTAGCGACACAGGCACTGCCGTCGGTGATTGAAGCGAGTACCTCATCCTTGCCCGCGAACATATGCGGGGAAAGACCAGTGCTAAAAGTCGTGGCGGCGTGTTTATTCTCGGTGGTTTCGAGTTCACCTTGCCAGGCTGCAAGCCCACCGTTTAGAACCCTCACGTTGCGATGCCCGGCGTATTGCAGGACCCACCAGATACGGGTTGCCCAGGCGAGCATCTCGGTTGAGTAAACCACTACAGGGGTATCGTTACTGATACCCAGGCTGCCAATAGCCGCCCCAAGGGTCTTCTCATCAGGGATCGTGTACATAAGATTCGAACTAGCATCCGAAAGGACGGCATGATCAAGAAAGACAGTCCCGGGGATATGCCCCGTAAGGTATCTCTCATGGGCGTTCTCCCCCGCAGCGGGATCAAACACCACGCTGGCATCAAACAGGCGGAGGTTGGGTTCATCAATGATAGAGGCCAATTCTTCAGCTTCAATCAGGAGTTCTTCTCTTTTCATCGTCTGTTTTCCCCGGTTTATGGTTTCGATACAGCTGTTCAGGCGGCCAGGTAGCAACCGCAGGAGCTTTAAAGATGATGGTTACGCCAGCTAATTGCAAAATTTAGATGGTTCCGGCATCAAGCCCGGCCATAGTGTCGTCCCCGGACCGAATGACAGATTATTCGCCGCTTTGGGGGGGGCAATGCAAGGCTTTCTTCCAGCCGATTAAAAGGCACCGCAATCGCTGCCGCAGCCTGTTGTTAGAAAGCCTGGTCCCTCGGACAATACCGTTGGCTCTACACTATACCCCGGGCACTAATGTCAGGATAATAGCGGCCTTTTCGCAGAAACGATTTTTAAACCAGACTTTTAAACCAGACTTTAAAACCAGAGGATAGCTAGATGACAGATGTCAGATATGATGACCGGGTGGTCGTGATTACCGGAGCAGGTAATGGCCTT
>JABBBA010000042.1 GCA_018607685.1 K189A clade bacterium
CGGCATCCATTATTTTCCGCCTGAGTTCTACTTTTTCAGACTTAAGTTGTTCCAGCCTGCGATCATGCGCTGCATATTTTGCCCTTTCTGTTGAAGAGAGGGCCGCGCTCGTTATATTGCAGTGCTTCTCAGAAAAAGAGGGTTCACCTTTTTCACCGACGCACTGGTGAATGGATTCAGCCCAGGTTGGCCCGCTGTACGTGCCAAAGGTGAAAAAAGTAATGAGTAAAAAAGTTGAACGTTTCATGGGGAGTCAATGTAGAGACTCCCCTAATGAAACGGAAGGCTATGCAGATAGCCGGTCAACCAATGTCCCGAATTGTGACCGGGTTAACATTACGCTACTGGGCTGCTGCCCATTTTTTCGCATCGCTTGATGCAACCCACAGGAGTGCGTTTTTCAGTAATTTCCTAAAACCTTCATTTTCGTAGGCTTCGGGGCTATCACCTATATCCGAAGCAACCACAGGTGAGTTTCGCGCGGCGTTTGCCCACACGACCAGGTTGCTTCCGGTTGGATGATCCCAGTTCTCCTGCTCTTCGGGCGGTGCCAACGGTGGTGGTGTGAAATTGCCCGCGACATACTCATAGTCGCTTCGCATCAGTGGTGTGACACCCGCTTCAAAGTTAGGTGACTTGATATAGATTTCATCCGCGACGGTGAACCCCTTTTCCAATCCCGCTGTTACAGGATGGTTCGAGTCGACCGGGGTCAATGTGAAGGTGGGGTTTGGGTGTGGACCATGACCACCCCTGTAGCCTGAACCTTGAACCGAATCCCCGAATACTTCGCCGGCACTCAGCATAAATGATGAACCATGAATTTCTCGCCACAATGGCCAGTCAGGCCATGAGACCGTGCCATGATTTAACAGGACAATGCCTTTGCCTGCTTCGAGCAGTGCTTCCATCGATTTTACATAGTCGGCGGGTGGCACGCCGGTATCGTTGGCACCGTCATGAAGTAAGCCAATGTTTGGGATACCCGACATGTCATAGAACAAAACCGCGTCGTACTGCGCTACGTTTTCCGGTCGTAGTAATACCTGCGCCGCCGGTTGCTCGACCAGCGTTGTTTCAATATCTTCGTCTTCAGCGAACATGGAAAGAAATGCGTCATGGTTGTAGGCATGACCTTTGCTGACGATCAGAACTTGTGTCTTTGGCATCAGAGCCTCCTTATCTGAGATAGATGTCTAGTAGAAGTGGTAATGGTAAGTGGTGAGTTTACGTCAGGTTTGCCCGGCGCGCGTCACGCCTATCAAACGCGGACCTTATTTTTGACAATCGTGAAGATGAAATCGGGTAACGCCAGATAACCAGAATTGCCGTCGCATAAAAAATCCAGGGTGGAATCACATAGACCAGCGCCAGGGCTTCTATCTGCTCCGGGCCATTGTTTCCTTTGGGGTCAAATCCCATGTATTGCAAAAAGGGCAGGGCGAGACCGAGCGCCACGGCGCCGACCAGTTTTTGGCCAAGTGACCATATCGCGATATATGAACCTGCAATGTTTTCGCTGCTCTTTCGGGCAGCGACTTCGATGACATCCGCCTTCATCGACATGGAGAGCGCGCCAAAATTGCCTCCGGCAATCCCGTAGAGGGCGAGGCATATAAAGAACTCCCAGAGGTCGCCAGGACCTACCAGCAGGAAGGAGGGTGTCACAATCACAAATAGTACACCGCCAATCATCCAGGTGGGCTTTTTACCGATTCTTTGCGCGATCATGACCCAGAACGGTAGAGAGATAATGTTTGCGCCAAAATAGCCCAGGAGAATCGCCTGGGTCTGCCCTTCGGCCTCTACAACATAGGTGGCAAACAGCATAAACGTTGCAGAACCCCAGCCGGTACCCAGTGACATCAACATAAAGCCGAAGAAGAGCAGCATGAAGGAGCCATTCGAGAACATGTCTTTGGCATGCTTGAGTATTGGTGCCTTGGGTCTGGGATAAGCTTCGCGTTCCGGGATTTTCCACAGTGTGATGGTGATAAGAACGGGTAATGCGACCAGGGCCATCGATCCAATGATGGTCAACCCTTCTTTGGGAAGGCTGCCATAGCCGGTGAATTCACCCGCAAGCACCGGCACCGTGAGAACGCTGACATTGCCAAGGAAACCGAACGCCTGGCGCCAACCGGTGATTCGGGTTCGCTCGTTGTAGTCATCTGAAAGTTCTGCGCCCCAGGCATAATAGGGGATGTTGATCATGGTCCAGCCCAGCCAGAGCAGAACGGACCAGACCAGCAGGTGCATCGTACCAATAGGCAGTTCATTCAGCACGGTTGGATTAAACAGTTGGAATGCAGAAATCATCATCAGAAAGGCGCCAACCGCCATCCATGGTTTTCGCCGGCCGAACTTTCCAGGTGTTCTGTCGCTCAGGTAGCCGATCAGGGGGTCCGTCACCACATCTGATATTCTCGCCAGCATCAGGATCAAGCCGACTTCCGTTAGAGACAGACCAAAATCCTTGGAATAGACGAGGGGAAGATACAGACCCACGGGAATAGAGCCGAGGTATACGGCATACTCCGGCAGTGCAAATACCATGAGCGTTGATCGCCGCAGTGGGCGGGCAGGTTCTTCCTTCGACATGAATTTAGACTAACTGTATTACACTACAAAAACTAGTTGCCTCCCTGAAAAAAGGACCTTTGATTTTGTTAGTTGTGCATGTTCAAATTCGCGCCGCATTCCTACTGAAAAACTCTGTTGCAGACGATTCGATCCCATATTGAATACCTGGACACCATCGCACCCGGTGTGGAACGCGACGCCACTTCTTTCATCGCCTCTCTGCACGAATTGAAACCCTTTCTTCGGGCACTGCTTGTCGCTGACGGCACTGTGACGTTACTGCTGCGGGCTTACTTCGATGAAGACGTTCTGGTGGAAACGACCAGCCAATCCAGCTTTACTGTTGAGTCAACGCTGCCCCACCTCGGATTGGCAAAGGGCGATGAGGCTTTCTTTCGCAAGGTCGAGCTAACGGGCAGTAAAACAGGCCATACCTTTGCGGAAGCAACCAGCGTGCTCAATCCTGCGGCGCTTAAACCAGCATTGTTTGAGGCTCTGATCAAAGAGGATGTTGGCATGGGGGACGTGCTGCGTAACTCAGCTCGCGGCAGCTACCGGGAAATTCTGGATGTCCGGGCGTTGGATGATACTCGGATGGCCAGAACCTATACGGTTGTGCTGGATTCTCAGCCTGCGATCCTGATTACCGAGGTGTTCAATACCAGATGGTTCTAGTTCTATCAGGCGAGTAATTTTTTCAGCAGATGTTTTTCATCGGCAGCACTGACACCGATTTCCTCAAGATAACCAGACATGCCGCCATAGTGGTTGTCGATTTCTTCAAAAGCGCCCAGCAGGTATTCGGCCCGGACGCCTGACATCACCCTGATAATGTCGTCGTCAACTTTGACGTTCTTTCCCTGCTCTTTAAGGTTTTCTAGCATTCGGTCTTTCATACGCTGAAATAGTGCACTGGACTCATTACTGACGAGGTAGTCATGCATGACCGTGTCATGGTCAACGCCCAGAAGTGTCAGAATAATAGCCGCGCCAAACCCGGTCCGGTCCTTACCCGCGGAGCAGTGAAGCAAAAAGCCCTTGTCCGTCGAGACCAATTCTCTTATTAACTGTTTGTAGGCTTCCAGATGATCACGTGCGATTTCACGCGTGACGTTTTCCATGAATTCAGCGAACTGGTCGGTCGATGGACCGCTATTCTGTTTGCTGATCGTTTCCTGAAATTGAGTGGAGCTACCGGGCCAGATTGGGATATGGACACGACAGGCGAATGGTCCACCGGCAGGCGTAGGAGAACTCTCAGCTTCTTCGTGGCTTCGCAGATCGCAGATCACGCCAATATCAAGCGAGGCGAAATCATCGAAGGCGTGCTCCGGGATATCGGTCATGCTGCCACATCGAAACAGCAGGCCTTCCTTGACGGTTTTACCCTGCTGCGTGGTGTAGCCACCAAAATCTCGAAGGTTAATACTGCCTTCTACATTGATGAAGCGGCGGGGATGTTCCTGGGTGTCTTTAGTCGTTGAATTCATGAGGCGCACAGTATCAGCTTTGTGTGAAAACGGTATAAAGATCAGTGAAAATGATCATGTTACTGTTTGGCTACTTTCCCAGCTGGGCCTTTGGCCGCTCGCTTGCGACCTTTACGTCGGTTGTCGTCCCGGTTCTGAAACACGGGCATCACATGCGCTGCGAACAATTCGTAGCTTCGTTTGGTCTCCGCCCGGTCGGCCCAG
>JABBBA010000326.1 GCA_018607685.1 K189A clade bacterium
GTCCAGGTCAGCACGACGGTGTCAAAACTGTTGTTGTCTGCCGGAATTTCCTCTCCACTGAGGCCTATAAAATCTACATCTACGCCTTCCTTAACGGCCACTTCCCGCGCATAGGCTTGTAACTCCAGGGATGGATCCAGTCCGGTAACATGAACAGAATTATCATAGAACGGAAGATTGAGTCCCGAGCCGATTCCAATTTCGAGCACCTTGCCTTCAGCAAGCGGCACCAGCTGCTTTCGTAATGCTTTCATCGCCGGGGCTTTCATCGCCATATTCAATAGCTTGGGCAGGAAGTACTTCTCGTAAATACCCATTACCGGATTCCTTTTTTGGCTGTCTGGGGAAACGTTACTTTGCCAAAAGCCAGGGGGCTTTTACATAGCGGATTTGACGGATTGGTTTGGAAATAAAGGCGGAGTATGCTGAATACCAGCCCTATAGGAGATAGCGATGGATGATAATCGCGTACCAGATCATGTTGCAGCCCTTCGAGAATTGATTCGCGGCAGCCGCAATATCGTTGTTTTTACCGGTGCCGGTATCTCGACCGAGTCCGGCATCCCCGATTTTCGCGGTCCAAAGGGTGTCTGGAACACACAGACACCGATTGATTTCAGGGACTTCGTTGCCTCTGAAGACGTCAGGCGCGACTCGTGGCGCAGAAAGTTTTCCGGTGAACTGAATCTGGAAAATGCGGCACCTAATGCCGGCCATCTTGCTATCACTTCCCTGGTCGAGGCTGGAAAGGTTAGTCACGTCATTACGCAGAATGTTGATGGGCTACACCAACAATCAGGCACACCCGATGACATTGTCATAGAACTACACGGAAATGCCAGTTATGCCTCATGTCTTTCCTGCGGTAAAAGAGTCGAGCTTGCGCCCATCAAAGCAGACTTCATTGAGCATGGCACAATCCCCTATTGTGCTGACTGCGGCGGTATCGTTAAGACGGCCACCATATCCTTTGGGCAGTCGATGCCGGTGATCGAGATGGAAAAAGCAGAAACAGCTTCGTTAAACTGTGACCTGTTTATTGCCATAGGATCTTCGCTGGTTGTTTATCCTGCCGCGGGCTTCCCGAGGCTTGCCAAGGAAAATGGTGCGGGGCTGGTCATTATTAACGAACAGGAAACAGACCTGGACCCGTTTTGCGACCTTGTATTACATGAGCAGATAGGAGCAACATTATCCCAGGCTGTAGATTGACCTTCCTGGCAGAGCGCCGACCTAATCATCCATGGCTTCAAGCAATACCTGGAAATCCAGCGGCTTGCTGACTTTACCGTGATCACGCGAGTCTGAATCTTCGCTAAGCACAATCAGCCCCAGGTCCGGGGATGCTGTTTGCAGGGTGGAAACCAGGCTTGCATCGTTATCACAAATAAGACCTTCGTCGACGACGGCCTTTTGTATGTTATGTGCATTGACCCGGTAATATTTCAAAGCCGTATTGGGATCAGAGAAACCCACCACTTTATATCCCTCAGCTCGTAAAAGTTCAGAGATGAGCTCCGTCAGGGCATCGTTCTGGTCTGCAACAAGCACAGAACCCTTCTTCACCTCCAACTTATTGTTAGCGATGAGCCTGTGCATCGAACTCAGATTTTTTGTCAGTTCGTGTTGATACTGCCGCACCGTATTCAACTTCTCGGCACTCAGGCTATCGCTGTCGGCCAGAATTACGTCCAGTAGCTCAGAATAACCAGCCGCGGTAACGGCCAGCTGATTAATTTGCCTCATCTTCTTCGATTCGGGATGTTTCATGCGCCTGATCTGATCCGCAAGAACCAGTTGTTCCGAGAAATCCTGCAACCAGATATAGGTGTCGCCGCTATTTTTCTCAACGCTCGCTCGGCATCTTTTTTCGCCATGCTCAAACGACAACCTGTACAACTGCGACTCAGGTTGGTGCTGGACGTGATCGATGAATCTTTCCTCAAGACCAGCGATGTAGCTAGCCAGTGGCGTGCCGAGGATAAGTCCCATGGCAATAGCTTTCCTGTTTGCCTGTACGATCAGCTCGTCATCATCAAGCACCACCAACGCCACCGGGGCGGTTTGCAATACAGCATTCAGTTCAATCAACCTGATCTGCCCCGAGTGTTAAAAACAGTAAATCGTCGGCAGTGACGCCAACGACGACGTGTAACCCGGCACGATGAAGATGATTCAGCATTACCTTCCAGGGTGACTGGGCACCGATCCTGAACAGTGAATGGTCTTCGTTGACCAACACCCCAAGGTCAGCCCTGCTCAGTGTCAGATTGGTGAAGGTGAGTGAAAATGTCGCCGGGACAGCCGGGATCGCACCACACAGGGAGCATGCCGGCTCAAAAATTGCCGCTGACAAATCAATACTGGTCTCTATTCTCTCGACCCTCAGACATTCCCTTATTTCCTTTAGAATCGGTACTAGTCTGTGTACCTGCGGAAAGTGAATCACGGCATCATTTTCTAACTGCAGTCCATGTTGGATGGCAATTGTCTTCAGATAAATGAATGGCAGATACGCACCTGTGCTTTGATCCGCCTTGGCCTGACGAAGCTCTGTCCTGATACCGCCATCGAACCTGGACAGGATCACGTGTTCAACTGAGCAGATAACGCCGAGGGGGTTCACTACCCGGTAGTAAAGCGTGTGAGGTGTTTCTAAATCGGGATGCAGTAATAGCTGCTGCACGGTCTCCCTGTCCTCTTCGAGTATCGCCTGCAGCCAGGCTTCCAGAGTGTTGATTTCGTAGGTCGAGAAGAACCTCTCACCACCTGTGATGGCGCCAGACACAATATCAATCGTCAACTCAACGCCAGCCAAAGCCGGGGACAAACTTTCATTATCGATACGCTGTGATTGTGCCAACTTTAACTTTCCCAGGTCAGGCTGGTACCTCGAAGTTAGATGATAGCAATCATTAGCACAACTCATGCACCCAGTTTGCTAGAATTCCGGAATCTTCGACGATCAGAATCTATCTTTTGCTAAAAAATCTAACTTTTCAGGTATTTATCGCAGCCGCGCTTGGCATCGTGCTGGCACTCGGTTATCAGGCTATAGCACCCAGCGGTATTGAAGGGGTCGACAGCAGTATCAGCCTTCTTAAGGGGGCGTTTCTGGCATTGCTCAAAATGCTCATTGCCCCAATGATATTCTTCTCATTGATAGGTGGCATTATTTCGATTGGTAACGTTGTTCGATTGCGCCAGTTGGGCGGAATAACGGTCAGTTACTATCTTTTGACGACCGGCATCGCAATAGCACTGGCGCTGGTCGCAGTTGTCTTCATACACCCCTGGACCGCCTACCCCCCTATTTTGGAATCGATGGTCGATGCCTCCAGTACAAGGTTGTTGGAGCCGGGCAGCGATTCAATCCTGGGTGTACTCGCCACCATGACGTCGCTGGCATTTACCAATCCTTTTAGTGCTCTGGCAAACCTTAATATTCTTGGGATCGTGACTAACGCGGTGTTCATGGGTATCGCTATGGTGTTGGTTCTTGATGAGAACAGTCCCCTCTTCCGCCTGGTAGTAGATGCCAACAAAATCATTATGCAGGTGCTGCGCTGGGTTATCCGGATTCTACCCATTGGTATTTTCGCCATTCTGTTTGATTTCACCATCAGGCTGTCAGGTGACAACGGACTGGGTGGTACTTTTCTGACACAGCTACTCCAGTTTGGTTTGCTGGTTGTCGCGATGACCTTGATTCATGGCGTGATCGTGCTCCCTACAATTGCCTGGATTACGACCAGGATGTCACCGCTGGAACTACTGCAGAAAATTGCCGGCCCACTCCTTGTTGCATTCAGTACGTCGTCCTCAGCTGCGACCCTGCCGGTGTCAATGCGCGCCGCCGAGGACAATCTTGACGTATCCCCCAGTGTCTCGAGTTTTGTATTGCCGCTGGGTGCAACGATGAATATGGATGGCACGGCGCTGTTCGAAGCCGTTGCCGCCATTTTCCTGGCGTACCTCTACGGCATCGAACTTTCCAATGTGATGGTAGTGACGGTCTTCCTGATGGCGATGGTCGCATCAATCGGCGCACCGGGAATGCCTTCTGCATCAATGTCTGGCATGCAGATGGTCATGCTCGCGATCGGAATTCCCCTGGAGGCGATAGCCATACTGCTCGTGATTGAACGACCGCTGGATACTATCCGCACATCCGTTAATGTCGAAGGCGACCTGATTGGCTCACTGATCGTTGACCGATACCTTAAGCGTTAGCTTAAAGATCAGTCCCGAGGCAGTACGTCCTGTAAA
>JABBBA010000296.1 GCA_018607685.1 K189A clade bacterium
CGGCAAGCTCTGCTGTCATCTCCACACTTTTTTCGCCGAGGGTTGCCAGCGCAATGGGAATCTCATCGCGGTAAGGGTGATTGATTATCTTGAGTGGTATGCCAAGTCCGGTTCCCTGTTCAGCGGGTAGCGGTATCTGGTATTTTTTACCTTCATACTGGAGTTTGTCCTCCCGGCGCCAGACGTTGCGGCAGATTTCTATCGTTTCTCGAATTCTGGTCATCGGTGCGTCGTAGGGCACGCCGTGAAAACCTTCAATCACCTGAGGGCCGGAAGCACCTAGTCCCAGCATGCATCGTCCTTCAGAAAGCGCGTCGATGCCTGCGGCCGTCATCGCCATCAGGGCTGGTGTTCTGCTGTAAACATTGAGGATTCCGGAAGCGATAGTGACTTTCTCGGTTTTGGCGGCGATATAGCCCATCGCGGAGACGCCATCGAAGGAATAAGCCTCAGGGACCCAGACAACATCCAGGCCAGCTTTTTCCATTTCCACAATTTCTTTTGTCGCGCCGACATAGCCCTGCGCGTAACTCATCAAGGTAGAGATTTTCATTGTTGAATCCATAGTGTTCGAGCAACAAAGTTTACGGTGACAGGGAAGGGAAAAGCAATTAGGTAAATCGAGCCCTGACATTGGGCAGGTAATACCAGAGCGTTAGTGCTCGCGCGATAAAATAGAGCTGCAGTGACAGCCATAACCCATGGTTCAGCAAAATCGGTGCGAGGAAATACCAGGCGCCAAGGTATACCAGTAATGAGAGCACCATGGCGTTACGCATCTCTCGAGTGTTGGTCGCCCCTATAAAGACGCCATCAAGCAAATAGCACCAAAGTGAAATGACTGGTGCAGCAACGGCCCAGAGTAGATAAGTCCTGGTTGTGTTCCTGACTTCATCCACATTTGTCAGCAGATCAATCATGATCGGCCCCGACAGGAAAAAGACAATAGAGAGGATTGTGGCGGTCAGGAGTCCCAATTCGCTGATATAGCGAAGCGTTCGATCAAACCTTTCCCGGTTTTTTGAGCCTACGGCGGTACCGACAAGGCTTTCCGCGGCGAGGGCGTAGCCATCCAGGAAGAAG
This sequence comes from K189A clade bacterium, assembly GCA_018607685.1. GTDB lineage: Bacteria > Pseudomonadota > Gammaproteobacteria > Pseudomonadales > Azotimanducaceae > UBA9659. The sequence goes on from JABBBA010000296.1 coordinate 1,084, forward strand.
GCAGAAAAAGTCACAAACTGCATCAGGATTGCATTGGTCGCGAGTAAAACATCGCCTGATTTCGCCCCCTCGTTGGTAAACCATGCAAACGCGAAGATCAGGCATAAGGTCCTGATCATGATATCCCTGTTCACACTCAGGGTTCTAAGGATCGCCTGAACATCTTTCAGAATATTTATTGGCACACCAATGCTGCCATAGCACTGGTTCATGTGCCGAAAGACGATATAAATTCCGACGACAGTCGCAATAACCTCTGCGATGACCGTCGCGGCGGCGATGCCGGCGACACCCCAGCCCATCCCAACGACAAAAACGAAATCCAGGGCAATGTTGGTGCCATTGAGTAGTAGTTGAATCCAGAGAATGGTTGTGGATTTCTGGTGTCCCAGCAGGTACCCCATTACCACGAGATGGGTGAGGCTAAAGGGCGCTGCCCAGATCCTGATTCCGAAATAGGTTGCCGCGGCCTGTTCAACGGCCGGACTACCATCAATGACTGAAAATGCGAATGCAACAAGGACATTCTGGAGTAGCAATAGTATTACTCCGATACTGACCGCGAGGATCAGTGCCCTGTAGAAGGCGGCTCTGGTGCCATCATCGTCTTCTGCACCGCGTGATTGGGCGATCAGACCGGTGGTGCCCATACGTAGAAATCCAAACCCCCAGTAGATAAAGCTGAAAATCATCGCGCCAACGGCTATAGCGCCGATCAGCGCGGGGTTGCCGAGGTTTCCAATGACAGCGGTATCAACCAGTCCCAGCAGTGGGGTGGAAAGGTTGGAAAGAATGATCGGCCATGCAATGTAGAGCACGGTCTTGCGAGTAAGGGAGGTGTCCATAGAGCCATGACGAACAAGCGAACAGCATCATAGCATTCTGAGGGTAACGTGATCTCACAAAAGCATCACTTATGTAAGCAGTTAATTACACCCCAAAAACCTATAATACAAGTTCTCTAGTCACAGAAAAAGGAAGTCAAATGGCTCAAGCTGAACAGGTAAAGTTTGTATTAAGACTTCCTCCTTCGCTCCATCGGAAAATCAAAAAGAGCGCTAAATCAAATAACACTTCGATGAACAAGGAAATCACGAATATCCTGAATGAATCTTTCGCGGGTTCTTCCGTTGAAGTTACGCTGAAGGATCTGGTCAAAAGGCTGGAGAAGAAGAAAGTTATTTAGGTCGTTTCTGAGAGATCAGGTTTACACGGAGTCAAACCGTCGTTCGCCGAGTTCATTGTTCAGTGGTCATGAACAATTCGGCGGCTAACGTTAACCCGCTTCTTTTGGATCCATTGTCATTATTCCAGCACATTTTGTAGATAAGGAAGTGTTGAAACTTTCTGGTCCGTAAGCTAATCCGTAAGGATGTGCAGAACACCTTGTGTATCGTAAACCAGCGTATAGCTGATTCCTTCCACATTGTCGTTGCCCGCGCGGGCGAGTGTCTCCGTGTTGTCTGCGTTTCGAACGACATACTCAATGGTTGTGGCGATGGATTCGCGATCCACGGTCGCCGCGAAACCGACATTATCTAGAAACGGCGGAACCTCATCAATGTCCTGGCCAGGTCGAAGGACATAGAGGTCAACAGACTCATTGCTACCGTTAATAAACTTGAACCAGACCCGGTCACGAATAAGGCGAAAGGAATCAGCGGTGATCAGTGAACGGGTGGTTAAAGTGGCATCAGTCGTATTGTTTTCAAACGTATAAGTCGACTGAAAGGCTCCTCTCGAGATGGTTGTCGGGCTTTCTTCCAGAATTGCGCCAACGGGGTCAGTAACCGTGAAGTCGACTATACCGTTTTGAGTTTCCTGTGAACCGCTGCGTGTCAGTTTGTCAATGTCCGGGTAAATCGTGGTTCCCAGGCTTACGGTTATAGAGGGTTGTTCAGAGTAATTTCCTGCCCTGACCGATCCTGCCTGGGATTCGTCCTGAATGGTTGTGCCCTCTAGTCCGAAGGAGCGTATTACATTGACGTGGTTTGCGGCATTGGGCCCGAAGTCGTCGACCAGAGCATAAAAGTCTTCCGCTTGATCTGGAATCTCGAGGGTACCGCTATCGAATAACAGTTCTTCTGAGCCCGCAACAGTAACTCGAAGCTGCTGGCCCGTGCCGGAAGCAACGGAAAACCTGCTGGTAAAACCGCCGGAGGTGACGGTGGCTAGAGGTGTAACGTCAGCAAGTACTGCGCCTAAGTCTGTGAGATAAATGTCAACCATCGGGTAACTGGTCAGGTTAGACGCGAACCAGACATCAGCAAGTCCTACAGGGCGGGAAGCTGGTCTGATATAAGGTGCGTCTACGATTTGGATATTAGGCTGGGTGAGGCTACCCATCCAGAGAAAAGTCGATAGTCCGTTTTCAGAAACTTGCTGGTCTTCCCCTTCGGCGACGGTCACTTCATCGTTGTCTGCGTCCAGGTAGGCAATCCGCCAGTCATACTTGTCGACGGGTCTTGCCTGGATGGACTCAGCAAACGGAAAGCCAACGGCTGCTTGATCCAGTCCGTGGATCATGATGACCTCGGGACTGTCGGGCATCATGTTGACGTGCTGTACCAGGCCGTCCGCTACGATGAAATCTGTGTCTTCGTCAAAACCTGAATCAGAACCACAGGCACTTAACAGGAGAATGGCAAGCAGCAGAAGACCTGGCTGCGTGTTCCGGATAGGCATTTTTCGAACCGCGCAAGTAAAAGGAGGTGATGCTATCGTTAACTGCACCCGGAGTCGAGTTTGATTGTCTGCCAGGGCGTTCCTGTCCGGGTTTAATTGTGCAATGCTTTAGAACAATGGGTTCTACCATTAATGGGTGAACCTGCCTTGGATTGAATGGGGGAGTGGACATTGCAGCTGCAGTTAAACGAGCAAGACAGTCAATTTCAGGAGGAGGTCCGGACATTTCTATCGGAACGTCTTGATCCCAGGCTTAGCCGACAAGTTAAACTCGGCTATCCAATTTCCAAAGAAGAGCAGGACGGCTGGACACGGACCCTAAATGCCAGGGGCTGGGCAGCTCCTAATTGGCCCGTGGAAGTTGGGGGGCCAGGATGGACCATGCTTCGCAGGCACTTGTTTGATATCGAGCTTAAAATGCACCATGCACCTGAGCTTCAGGGTTTTGGTTTTTCCATGGTAGGACCGGCCATTATTATATATGG
>JABBBA010000070.1:0-1655 GCA_018607685.1 K189A clade bacterium
CTGTAACTTCGGTTTTTGGAAGCGGGTTTTTCGTGCCGCGTCAGCTTCCAGCAGTGATTCCAGTTCAACAATTCGCGCCAGGATCTGTTCTTCATCATCCAGTTGAAGCTGATCCGGTGTAATGTCCTGCTGTTTTCGGTTTTGCCCACCCGATGGGCTGGACCGGTAAAACTGGTCGGCGTGATTGATTTCTTTTAGGCACTGATCACTGATCAGTACAAAGCGTTCTGCAATGTTATCTACAAACCGGCGGTCGTGTGACGTTATTAATACGGTGGCGTTAGTTTCCAGTATTTGTTCTTCCAGTTCTTCCTTGCCCTGGATGTCGATATGGTTGGTCGGTTCGTCCAGGATCAGGAAGTTGGGCGGGTTGAGTTTGATGATCAGGAACATGATGCGAGCCTTCTCGCCGCCGGACAGTACGCCCACTTTCTTGTCCAGGTCCTTAAAGGGGAATCCAGCCTTGATCAAAGAGGCCTTGTGGCCTGAGTCAGGGCCATCGCAGTTTGCGCGAAGCGTTTCCATCAGTCCAAGGTCGGGATTCAGCATCTGGAGTTCCTGGTCGTAATACCCGATGTCACATTGCGGGTTGAACTTCACGACGTTGCCGTCTTTATTATGCCGATACTCGTTCATGATCAGGTTGATCAACGTCGTCTTGCCGACACCATTGTGACCAAGCAGCGCAACACGTTCACCGGGCCGGATCATCAGGTCCTCAATATGGAACAACGGTTTACCGTCCGGTGCCGCAATATCCTGTCGCTCGATATGGAGCATACGATTGGCCTGGGCGCTGCCAACATCAATGGTCAGATTCAGCCCTGACCCTTTAGACACAAACGTCTGTTCATCCTTCAGGCGGTCAATTCGTTTTTCCATCGTTTTGGCTTTCTTGGCGAGTTTCTCGTTGTCGTACACCTTGCCCCAGACCGCCAGGCGATGGGCACTTGCCTCAAGTCTCTTGATGGTCTTCTCTTCCTGTTCCCGGGTCTGCTGGGCGGCGATGTCGTGTTCCGCAAGCCCATCCCGGGCCCTGGAGTAGGGCATCGAGAAGTTGTAGGTGCGCTCATCCCTCAGGAATACGGTTCGATTGGTGACCGAATCCAGGAACTCGCGATCATGTGAGATAAGCAGGAACGCGGCTCGCATTGATTTCAGGTGATCTTCGAAGATAAGCAATGTGCTGAGATCCAGATGGTTGGTCGGCTCATCAAACAAAATCACATTGGGTTCCGTAATAATGGCTCGCGCGAACATCAGCCGGTTTTGCTGGCCACCGGACAGGTCCGCCACCCTGAATGAATGTTCGTGATCCGAGAACCCCAGTTGGCTGACGAGTTGCTCGGCCCTGTAACGGTTCGTGATCTTTTCTTCTTCGGGTAGCTTGCTGACCAGCGCCTCGATAAGCGTCAGGTCAAGCAGGGAAGGGCTTATAAACTGCTCGACCGTCTCCAGGTGGAGTGCCTTGTTGCGCGAAATGTCACCGGCATCCGGTGAAGCCGTGCCTTCCAGAATCGAGAGTAATGTGGATTTACCAGAGCCATTGTGACCGACCAAACCAATGCGATCATTCGTGTTGATCGTCAGGTCCAGTTCCCTGAACAGGTTTTTGGTTCCCATCGAATGCGAGATTCGATGGCATTGTAATAAAG
>JABBBA010000070.1:1665-4244 GCA_018607685.1 K189A clade bacterium
GGTATCAGGTGTCGTTCTGAAGAAAAGTTTGAAGTTCGTTGACCGAGAAGGGCCAGCCGATTTCCCTGTCATTCACTCGAATCACCGGGATGGTGATGCCGTATTGATCCATCAGCGCATCCGAGTCTGCGATCTCGACCAGTTCGATTTCCAGGTCCTTTTTGCCATCGTTAAGTGACCGTAGCTGTTCATGCGCTTCTTCGCACAGATGGCATCCCAGGGTCGTAAAAAGCTTAACGATCATGATGCTTGGTCCGGTGGGGCCGGCAGGTTGAAAAACCGTCGGGCATTGGCTGAAGTCTGGCTGGCGACTGCTTCAATGGTGGCTTCCCTGCACTCGGCAACCGTCTCACAAACCACGGTAAGGTAATGGGGTTCGTTCCTGCGGGTTTTGGGTTTTGGTTTGATGTTACGCGGCATCAGGTAGGGTGCGTCGGTTTCTATCATCAAGCGTTCCGTCGGTATGTCTTTGACCAGGGTTAACAAATGCTTGCCACGACGTTCATCACAAATCCATCCGGTAATACCAATGTGGCAATCCAGGTCTAGATAGGCGTAAAGCGCTTCTTTTTCGCCGGTGAAACAGTGAACCACCAGGTCATTCAGTTCATCGCGGTAAGCTGAAAGTACCTCGGCGAAGGTGGGATGCGCGTCGCGTTCGTGCAGGAACATCGGAAGTCCTGTTTCTATCGCGAGTTCGATATGCTGTTCGAATGATTTGATTTGTGCAGGTCTTGGCGAGAAGTCGCGAAAGAAATCGAGCCCGGTTTCACCCACCGCCTTTACCCTGTCGTTTTCAAGGAATCCCCTTAGTGTTGCGATGGCTTCACGGGTGGTTTCTTCTGCATGGTGTGGGTGGACCCCGGCGGTGGCAAAGAGTGCTTCATGCCTGTTTGCCAGTTCGGCGGCCTGTTCACTGCCCTCCATGGATGCGCCCGTCACTACCAATTGGGTAACACCGGCGTCAAAGGCGCGTTCCAGTACATCATCAAAATCGTGTTCGAACGAATCGTGGGTGAGGTTGGCACCAATATCTATGAGCATGAAAGTGTTTAAGTCTTCTCGGGTGGTTTTACGGTTAATTTTTCAGGTGCTTTCTCGGCTACTTTTTTCGGCGGGGCCTGAATATCACTCACCTGTTGGGGCGAAAAATAGTTTCGTTCATGCGGGTAGATCAGCGGCTGACGTTCATCCATCCGCCGGCTATAGATGCTGGAGAACATCAAAACATTCTGGACGTAATTCCGGGTCTCAAGGAATGGAATGATTTCGATCCACACATCGAACGGCACATTCGGGTTTAGCCATTGGTTTACTCTTCCCGGCCCCGCGTTGTAGGCAGCAGAAGCCAGGATACGGTTGTTGTCGAATCTGCGCAGCATCTCACCAAGGTAATTGGTACCGAGCCGGATATTCAAACCCGGTTCAGTCAGGCTTCTGTTGTTTGCATAAGAAACACCGAGCTTCCCGGCCACCTGTTTGGCGGTCGCTGGCATCAACTGCATAACACCCAGTGCGCCGGAACCGGATTTTGCATCGGGCATGAAAGCACTTTCCTGGCGTGCAATCGCCAGGCTCCACTGAACCGGGATGTTGGCGCGACGCGCGTGGGTAATAAAAGTATCGGGGTAGGCAATAGGGAACCTGTAATCAAGGTGGTTCCAGGAGCCGGCATCAATCATCGTTTGGATAGAGGCTTTGTACCATCCCCAGCGAAGGGCAACCTTTGCGGCGACATCCCGTTCGGCCTTGTTGAAATCTGAAGTAGAGAAATACCATTCCCGGCGGGCCTGTGAGCGCTCTCCGAGGGCAAACAGTTCGAGTGCTCGCTGCACGCCCGGGCTTTCCTCAAGCGACAGTATCTGCTCAAGGGTGACAGGGCTGGGCTCATCCTGGTAGCTGTACTGGCTTTTCAGAATGTCGGCGGACACGAATCCGTAAAAAGATCGTTCGGTGCTGAGCTCTGTCATGATGTTGCGTGCGATCTGTCTGTCGGCATCATCACTGGACATGCCAAGTACGCGGGCCTTCCAATACTGCCAGCGATCAGAATCCTGCTGCTGCGAAGGTAACAGGTTGATCAGAATCATCACGTTGCTCCAGTCGCCATATTTCAGACTCTGGCGGATTCGCGCCTCAACCAGTTTTGGCTGTTCGTGCAGATTAACCGGCAATGAATCAATGAGCGCGAGGTCGCTGGATTTCCCGGCGAGTCGAATGCCGATGTAGGCGTATGCGTCCTCTAGTTTAGCGGGGTCGAAGTTCTGCAGGCTCTCATACTGGCGAAGTGTCACCAGTGCATCTTGCGGGTCTATCCGTGCCAGTCGTTTTACACCATGAAGAATGATCTCGCGGTTTCGATTGTTGGCGGCTTTGAATGACCGGTATCGTTTGATGGTTTTTGGTTTTAGGTGAACCAGTCTGTAGTTGGTTGCGTAGGGTTTGTCTTCTTTTTCCACGAACCGGATGAGGTAAGACGAAAGGTCCTTTTTGTTTTCCTTTAGGCTCAGTGCAAACCGTTGCCAGGCGATTTCCGGTGTGATGCCATCAGCGCTCCGCCAGACATTAAAAATAGGGTC
>JABBBA010000244.1:0-2618 GCA_018607685.1 K189A clade bacterium
ACCGCGAGGTGATCGAAAATGCTATTCGAACAGCCGGTTGTGCCCCAAGTGGCGCGAACATGCAGCCCTGGCACTTTGTGGCGATTAGTGATGAGAAACTGAAGTCAGATATCAGGACAGCCGCTGAAGCAGAAGAGAGAGAATTCTATGAGCGGCGTGCGTCTGATGAGTGGCTGGAAGCACTTGCGCCCCTGGGTACCAATGCGGAAAAACCTTTCCTCGAAATTGCACCGTGGCTGATAGTCATTTTTCTGCAGAAGTTCAGTTATGCGAAAGACAGCTATGGAAAAGACGGGGCTCGACTGAAGAATTATTACACGAGCGAATCAGTAGGCATTGCAACGGGGTTCCTTATCGGTGCGCTGCATAATGCGGGCCTGGCGACACTGACCCATACCCCCAGCCCGATGAAATTCCTGAACAAATTATGCGGTCGCCCGGGTGATGAAAAACCCTATCTGGTATTGGTGACAGGTTATCCGGCGAAGCACGCCACCGTTCCTGCTATTTCAAAACTTCCGCTTGATGAAATATCAACATTTGTCCCGTGACAGGTTGTTGGTAGCACGCTGTACGGCATCGTTTAATTCTCGTTCTGGCCGAACGTTGCTGTGCCATTAAGGATTAGGCACTTCCAGCCGTATGATGCTCCGTTTTTCCGCGGTTATCCTCTTACTTCATTTGGGAAAAGTAGGCAGCAACATTGGCAATGTCGTCTTCCGTCAGCATGTTCACCATGGGTGCCATGGAGGGGTCTTTGCGCTCGCCTGATCGGAAGGCCTTAATCTGTTTGATCAGGTAGCCTTCTTTCTTCCCGGCCAGGTTAGGCCAGATATCGTTAGGTGAAATTCCATTGGCCCCATGACATGCCGCGCAGATCATTGCTTTTGATTTACCTGCAGCGGCATCACCAGCGGCGAAACTAAACTGTGCACAGGTCAATAGTAGTAAGGTAAAGATAACTCGCATTGGAAAGATTCCTGATTTATAGGGCGAATTGTGAGGCCATATCTTAGGCGAAACCCTGCGGCTTCTGAAATGATCGATGTCAATAATAAAGTGAGTTGAGTTGCCATTACGGCAATTGGGGGGTTATGAAGTTTGAGAGATGAACTCGGGTGCAATGTCGTTGTGCCGGGTATTGAGCAGGGGTAGATGGGATTCCTCAAGGGCTGCGTAGGCACCACTCCACCGCGCAACCCAAACGGGATCCTTGACCTTATCAGGATGATAGCCCGGCATAAACGCACGTAGCATTGCAGGGCCGACCTGGATAAAAAAGCGTGCGATCATTGTCCACAGTCTCAACCGGCTTTTTAGCTGCCACCATGTCCCGTCGCGCATTAGCATCGCCTTATAGCCCCTGCGGGACAAGATCCCGACGTGCAGGGATCCGTATACAAGGCCGATAATACGCAGGAAATAATTACCAGAAATAGCCTGGTAAACATCATAGGCCACTGATTTGTGTTCGGTTTCCTCGACCATATGCCAAAGTACTAATGAGGTTACGACGGGGTCCGCATCTTTGAACAGATCGCCGCGCTGGTTTATCAGCCACTCGGTCACACCCATGGTCATGGTTTCGAACCCGGCGGTGTAAGCGAGTCGCCATGGAAGGGAGCGCTTCGTCAGCTCTTTGAACCCTGATTCCATCCATGCCTCAACATCCGCCAGTTCCGGATAGCCATTTTGTTTCAACGTCTCGTTGTATCGTCGGTGATTGGTATAGTGTTGAGCTTCCTGGCCTATGAATCCCCGGGCATCTTCCTTCAGGTCATCATCATCAATAAGTTCAATGGCCTCCCTCAGGTTTTTGATCAGGAAAGGTTCAAGGTAAGGCATAGTGAGCGAGGCCCCATTGACCATATGACTCCATTCAGGGTGCGCCGGATTCCAGATGGGTGGGATGCTGGTATCAAACTCGAATGGGATTTTCCGAATTTCAATCTCATGCTTCATGGCTTACGTCTCATGATCTGGTTCCAGTTGTCTCAGGTGACGCCAGGCTCCCCAGCAGAGAAGGCCGAATGCAATGTGAACAGCGATGATCGGTGGCCAGCCAGATAGGTAGATAATGTTGTTCGCGAGGCTGTCACCGAATGGACCGCCCCCAAAGGCGAGCCCGCGAGTTCCAAACCAGGCATTGGCGATAGCGGGAAGTGTAAACAGCCAGCCAAATATCAGAGACGAATAAAACAACGTCTTGAATTGTCTCGCCCCCAGGTTAAGAAACGGTGTTGCCACGGCGATGGCGATGAGTAACAGTCCGTTGGTGATGCCTTCCAGGTGAGCCATGATCCAGGCACGGGACTCGCCCGGAACCTGCACATCTACATGGTTAACAAGCGGCCATAGGTCAATTTCGCCGAGTAGCTGGAAAAAATGCAGCCATCCGCTCAGTGCGGCGCTGACCAGTAGGCCTGCTCCATTAAGAACCAGAAGTGTTCGTTGTCGTTCCGTCATCTGTCTCACCTCGGAATGGTTGTTCACTAGTTTCCCTCATCTCGGGGCAGGGGAGTACCGGTAGTTTTCGTCAGGATCACTATTTGTCCTGTGAATGGTTCCCTTCTTTTAATCTGAGCTTGATCTGAGTCAGTGTTGGGCAAACACTCGCC
>JABBBA010000244.1:2628-4242 GCA_018607685.1 K189A clade bacterium
TCGAGCGGGCATTGGACGAAGCGCAGCGATCTCATGTTGACGTACTGATCGTTGGGGCGGGTATTTCCGGAATAGGCGCTGGTTATCATCTCCAGACCCAGTGTCCGGAAAAGAGCTTCGTCATATTGGAGGGCCTGGAAAGCTTCGGTGGAACCTGGCTGGTACACAAGTATCCGGGCATCCGATCTGACAGCGATCTTTATACCTTTGGCTATAGGTTTAAACCGTGGACGGGTGCGCCGATCGCCACTGCGGCGGAAATACTGACGTATATGGAAGAAGTCATTGATGAGAATGATCTTGATCAGCACATTCGATATCAGCATTGGATTAACACGGCGAGTTGGTCCAGTGAAGACCAGCGATGGACCGTAACCAGTGTTCGCAAAGATACCGGAGAACAGGTCTCTATGACGGCCAACTTTCTTTGGATGTGCCAGGGTTATTACAAGCACAAAGAAGGTTATACGCCGGATTGGGATGGATTTGATGATTACAAAGGGCAGGTTATTCACCCGCAGGTCTGGCCCGAGGATGTGGATCTTGGCGGCAAGCGTGTTCTGGTCATCGGGTCCGGTGCGACAGCTGCGACCGTTGTACCAGCCATCGCCGGCGATTGTGAACACGTCACGGTTCTGCAGAGGTCACCGACGTATTTCATGCCCGCAAGAAATGAGAATGAACTCGCCGACCGGCTGCGGAAACTGGAAGTCGATGAAAAATGGATTCACGAGATAGTTCGAAAGGAAATACTCTTTAACCAGGAGGAATTTACCCGCCAGGCAATTGAAGAGCCGGAACGTGTCAAAGGAGAGTTGATTGGCGCAGTTAAAGCCTTACTGCCAGACGGTTACGATGTGGAAAAACATTTCACGCCCAGTTACAGACCCTGGCAGCAGCGTCTGGCCTTCGTGCCCGATGGTGATATCTTTCAGGGGATTACTGCCGGTAAGGCTTCCATGGTCACGGATCAAATCGACAGATTTACGCCTAAGGGTGTGCGGTTGAAATCCGGTGATTCTGTGGAAGCCGATATCATTATCACAGCGACTGGTTTTGATCTTTGTGTGCTGGGTGACATTGATTTCACCGTGGACGGTAAGGCCGTTGATTTTGCCGACACCGTTACCTATCGCGGCATGATGTTCACTGGTGTTCCGAATATGGTGTGGATCTTTGGCTATTTCCGCGCCAGCTGGACACTGCGGGTGGACCTGATTGGAGACTTTGTCTGCAGGCTCCTGAAACACATGGATGCGAAAGGCGTCAGGTCTGTTACACCCGAGCTCTTACCGGAAGATGTATCAATGCCTCTGTCTGGCTGGATAGATCCGGATAACTTTAATCCCAACTACCTGAAGCGTTCTATGGATAAGATGCCGAAGCGAGGTGACCGGCCGGAATGGCAGCACACCCAGGACTACTGGCAAGAGAAAACAGATATCCCGGCTGTTGAGCTGGACGATCCTGTTTTCAATTACCAATCATAGTCTTTCGGGCATAGTCTTCAGTTGCTGATAGTCCAGGTTTGTTGATAGCCTAGGCAAATCGCTTTAATTCTCGCCGGGCGATGACCATTTTATGGACCTCGTCCGGACCGTCGGCGATTCGCAG
>JABBBA010000304.1 GCA_018607685.1 K189A clade bacterium
GCGCTGACGTTGAGTCCCGCCCTGGTCTAAAAGTTGTTTTGGAGGAAGCTGGATTCCCGATCGCTGGTCTGGATCATTTCCTGGAAAACGAGGCCCCGGACCTTGAGGCGGCGCAGGAAGAAATAATGAACAGTGGAGTGTTTAATGCACCTGCATTCGTGGTCGACGGCGAGATTTTCCATGGCCGTGAACATCTTCCATTGATCCAATGGATGCTGAAGGGAAAGCAAGGGATACCGCCCGTGTGAAGTGCTGGCTGAGTTCTTCGTTAATTGATGCTATTTTGACTTTTCGGCTTTATCTAAAGGAATAAAAGGATGACGGATCAGCCACTCATATTAGGTGCGGTACTATACGAAGGGTTCGAGTTGTTGGACATGTTTGGCCCCCTTGAGATGTTTACCGCCGTGGCGCCGGAAGTATTGCAGGTTGTGATGATCGCTGAAAAAAAAGGGGCAGTGAAAGCAGGTTCGATGGCGAACAGCCCGATGCCAACGTGCATTGCAGACTATGGTTTTGATGATGCGCCGGATCTCGATTTGATCCTCGTTCCGGGTGGTATTGGTACAAAATGTTGAGTTTCCTGCGAGACCGCGCCGAAAAGGCCCAGATTACAGCCTCGGTATGCTCTGGTTCAGCTTTGCTCGCAAAGGCCGGACTTCTTGATGGACATAGGGCAACATCAAACAAAATGTTCTTCAACCTTGCCGTGACGCAATCCGATAAAGTTGCTTGGATCGAAGCGGCTCGCTGGGTAGAAGACGGAAAATTCGTGACTTCCAGCGGCGTGTCAGCGGGCATTGATATGGCGCTGGCTATTATTGCGAGACTATTTGGAAATGAAGTGGCAGAAACAATTGCGAAAGGAGCTGAATACATCTGGCACAGGGAAGCCGACGTTGATCCTTTCGCGCAGTACCTGAATGAAGGCAGTATCTAAACTATTTTTAAAAATTAAAAACCGACAAATTCAATATAGAGGTAAACCATGGATTTTGATATTCCCAAAGAGATAGCCGACTACCTTGTTGTGCTGGACGAATTTATTGAGAAAGAGATTAAACCGCTAGAGAATGAAAACGATAACATCCGTTTTTTTGACCATCGACGTGAAGATGCAAGAACGGACTGGGACCGTGGCGGTTTGCCGAATGGGGAATGGGAAGCGTTGTTGTTTGAGGCACGAATGAGGGCAGACCGGGCCGGTCATTACCGATATGCAATGCCCGAAGAATTTGGTGGTCAAAATGGTTCCAACCTGGGTATGGCCATTATCCGTGAGCACTTTGCTTCCCAGGGCCTTGGGTTGCACAACGACCTTCAGAACGAGCACTCCATCGTTGGTAACAATGTGGGTGTTCTGCTGATGTCCGAATACGGTACTGAAGAACAAAAGGAAGAGTGGATGCCGCTTATGCTGGAAGGCAAGCGCGGCTTCGCTTTTGGTATTACAGAACCGGATCACGGATCCGATGCGACCCACATGGAAACAACCGCGGTTCGTGATGGCGATGGCTGGCGGATCAATGGCGCAAAGACCTGGAACACCGGCATCCATAAAGCGCAGTACGACATGGTGATGGCGCGTACGAGCGGTAAGGCAGGCGATGGCGATGGTATTACGGCATTTCTGACGCCGATGAACTCGGACGGTCTCAAAATTGAGGAATACCTCTGGACCTTCAACATGCCGACCGACCACGGCACGGTTTCCTTCAAGGATGTCTATGTAGAAGACGGTGCAATCTTCGGCGGAGAAGGGAAAGGCCTGCAGATCGTGCAGCACTTTTTCAATGAAAACCGAATCAGGCAGGCAGCTTCAAGTCTCGGCGCTGCCCAGTACTGCGTCACCGAATCGGTGAAATATGCAGGGGAAAGAAAACCCTTCGGCAAACCGCTTTCTGTTAACCAGGGAATCCAGTTCCCGTTGGTTGAACTGCAGACCCAGATTGAAATGCTTCGTGCATTGATTCACAAGACTGCCTGGGGCATGGATAAATATGGCGCCTTCTCCGTTTCGGACAAGGTCAGCATGTGTAACTACCAGGCGAACCGTCTGTGTTGTGATGCGGCGGACCGGGCGATGCAGGTTCATGGTGGTCTGGGTTATTCCAGGCACAAACCGTTTGAGCATATTTACCGTCATCATCGTCGCTATAGAATTACCGAAGGTGCTGAAGAGATACAAATGCGTCGAATCGGCGGTTACATGTTTGGCTATATGAATCAGCAGGCACCCAAAGGTGTGAAGAGTGTCAGTGGACGATAGCTTTAGAGAAAAACTCGAAGGGATAGTACTGGCACATATCTCGGACTGTAAAAGCCTGGTCTCGGTAGACAGGCTTTCCGGCGGTGCAAGTCAGGAAACGTATCGGCTGGTGATTGAAACCTCCGGCGGTGAAAAGCAGCTGGCCATGAGGCGAGCGCCGGGGGGTGAGCATGCAGAAATAACGCCGCAGCACCCGGGGCTTGATGTGGAAGCGTTGCTGATGCAAAGCGCCCTGGCGGTTGGGGTGCCTGAACCGGAGGTTTATTACGTTCTGCAACGTGAAGATGAACTGGGTGATGGTTTTCTCATGGAGTGGCTTGACGGCGAAGCGCTTGGGGCAAGGATTGTTCGATCCCCTGAATTCGAAGCGATACGTCCAAAGCTTGCCTATGAGTGTGGCAAGGTGCTGGCGCAGATCCATTCCATTGATCTGGATGCAACGGGTCTCAGGGCGCGACTTGGAGAAATCTCACCTGCCGATTTTGTCGAGCAGACCTGGGAGCGTTACCAGCTTCTGGAAACACCGCAGCCTATGATTGACTATGTGGCTCGCTGGTTAATGGAAAATTTACCGGAGCAGCACGAGATGGCGCTGGTCCACAACGATTTTCGAAACGGCAACTTCCTGTTGTCCGCGGAGGGTATTGTTGCGGTGCTTGACTGGGAGGTTGCCCATATAGGTGACCCCATGCGGGATCTTGGCTGGATCTGTACTAATTCCTGGCGCTTTGGTGTCAGTGATCCGGTCGGTGGATTTGGTCAGTATGAAGACCTGTTCAAAGGCTACGAAGACGAATCCGGTAAAAGAGTAAATCCGGACCACGTGAAATTCTGGGAGGTATTTGGTTCCTTCTGGTGGTCTGTCGGAAGCCTCGGTATGGCGGAACATTTCCGAAGTGGTCCCGACAAAACGGTAGAGCGACCGGCAATCGGTCGGCGTACATCCGAGTGCCAGGTTGATTGCGTCAATCTGCTGATTCCAGGGCCTGTTGAGATGGTTGAGGCATCACCAGGATTCACGAGTGTCGATATGCCACGAACGGATGAATTGCTGGTCAGCGTCAGGGACTTCCTTCGCAATGATGTGATGGAGGAAACCACGGGCAGGACAAACTTTTTGTCGCGGGTAGCCGCTAATTCACTGGATATTGTGCTGCGGGAGATGTCGTTAGGTCCGATTCACCAGGCGCGGGAGCTTGATCGGCTTCAGAAACTGTTCCAGTCCAATGAAGATCTTGAAGCGCTCAGAGATCTACTGGTTTTGGGCCTCCGTAACAAGAAAATTTCATTGGACAACGAGGCACTGCAGAGTCACCTTCGTCAGACGGTGGTTAACCAGATTGCAATCGATCAACCCAAGTATTCCGGACTCAAGACCGCGCTGAACAATGCGTAGATTTTGGCTGCTCGTATTCTTTTTAACGTTTAGCAATACGCTCCTGGCGGACTCTACGCTGGTTAAGCTGCAGATTGGCGTCGAAGGTATCCTCGAAACGCCCAAAGGACAAACGCAAAGGGCCGTGTTACTGCTGCATGGCTGGAACGCGGATATGAATGAAGTGGGTAACCTCTACGCAGACCTGGCGGAGAAACTTGCCGAAAGGGGTGTTGCGAGTTTTCGAATCAGCTTCAGCGGTGAGGGTACAAGAACAGGCTATGTGGTGAGTTCCACTTTTGATTCTCGCGTCGGGGAGGCGGAAGCCGCCCTGAAATTCATGCAGGAGAAATTCCCCGAGGCTTCACTCGGCGTTCAGGGATACTCCCTGGGTGGTCTGACGGCAATGGGTTTGGTGGGTCGATATCCTGATACATTCAAGACCATGGTGCTCTGGGCTGCTGCTGCCGAGATGCGCATCAACGGAGACGATGCTTATGACGCCGCCGTCCGAAAAGCAATGAAGGAAGGTAGCGCTGTTTACAAAGACTGTACTGATATCACCC
>JABBBA010000169.1 GCA_018607685.1 K189A clade bacterium
TCTTCTTGCTTGAAAAGCGAAAACACCGAGCGAATTCTATCAAGAAGATTGCTGGAGGCCTTCGATACGGCGTCGTCGATCTCATCGCTGCTGGCATTTTTCAATGCCGCATCGTTCGCCATCTGGCGTTCGACAATCAAGCGAGAAATGGATTCGGCCAGTTCAGCACGACCATTTAGCACCTCACTAAAACTGTCACGCTGTAACTCGAAAATCAGGGAATCGACCAGTGCCGTCACCGTTGCAGATCGAGGCTCACCGGCCAGCATCGACATCTCACCAAAGAAGTTACCCGGTTCCATCGTCGCAACGACCACACTGCGCTCGCCACTTTGTACCGCGACCTCCAAAACACCTTCCGCCAGCCCGAACATGGAGGTCGATGTGTCGCCCTCTCGAATGATCTCAACACCTGCAGCAACGTGATGAATAATGATCGAGTCAGCAAGGTATTTAACCTCTGAGATCTCCAGCGAATCGAAGAGTGTAATATTGCCAATCAGTACTTCACGATCTAAGGCTACCTCCCAATTCTTCGCCATCATGCGTACTTCACCCACAAAAACATTTTGTTTCGGCAACGCTACAGTAAGCCCGGTACCCATCAGGTGCTTCATCACCTGTCTTGTGACGATAGAGCGCGCCTGGCCCTCGTTGATTTTATCCCGGTGATAGTGAACGACCAGCCGGTAGATAATGCCGAAGCTGCCGGGGCCCTCGGCATAGGCTTCGGGCTCTGGTAGCGACGCAAAGCCTTCTACCCTGCTGGCACTCATTAGTGCTGCAGCGAGCACGCGGACACCTCGTTCTATCGGCAATGAAAAGTCCAAGGTTAGATCGAACGATATAGCGGACTTCCCCGCCATTGAATTCAGATTGATCACAACCTGTTGCGCCATCAGAGTGTTGGGCACAATTGCTGAAGTACCGTCCATCAGTTTCAGAGATACCGAGCGCCAATTCATTTCCTGAACGATCCCCCGGGTACCATCAGGAAGTTGTAGATGAAAACCAATATCGATTCCCTGATCCAGATTGATAGAAAGACCCGCAAACAGTTCCGAAAGGAAGTCCCGAAAGAAAACTGCGACAAATGTCGCTACCCCCCCTACCAGCAGCGCAATAACCAGTACCGAGGTGTTAAAGACTGTTACCGCAACCACTACTGCAACGATCAGGAGGACGCCCATCCGGAACAGATTCGTTAAAAGCACCGGGATTTTTTGGCCTCGACGCTTTTCAACAATACCTTCCCAGAAGAATATTCTGACCATGGAAAGAAAGGTCCAGGTCGAGGTCAGCCATAGGCCCAGCAGCAATGCCTTGTTAACCGTATAGGCTGCCGCGATGTTGTCGTTAAAATCGGCAATAAGGACGATCATCCATTCATCCCGAAGCGAGTACAGCAGCAGCAGCGCAATCAACAGAACACTGGGCAACACATATGCAAGCTTTCCCTGCCTGCTATCGAAATTTGAAGACAATCAACTTTCCTTTTTTGAATGACACGTGGTCACATATTCTATTGCTAAACGGTCCGGTGCTGGGCACTATCTTTGCCTCACTACCTGTCGCAATAATAGCAAGCCCTGATAATGACCTCACGCGCTTTACGACTGCTGGTTTGTCTACTGGTCTTCTCAACCAAGACCTTTGCACTAAAACAATACGATCCCTTTTTACCGTTAACCGCGTCCCTCCCGCCCAGCTTGATTCAATACATCAGCCGTCAGACCGTCTTTAACGCAAAAACGGGCCAGGTACGATTCGTTCCGGGCGCTAAAGGCATCAGCAGGCAGCAACTGGAAGATCTTCTGGACAGCGTTGAACTGTCAAACCAGTTTGTATTTCTTGGTGGCCAGACCCAACCTGCTCACAAAGGCCCCTCGGAAATCATCTGTCAGTGCGATTTATTGCGGCCAAACGAATTTATTGTAAGCGAAACACCCGTTCGTCTAACTTCTGGTCGATACATTTCGATCAACGACGAGACCTACAAAGCCGTGATGGAACTATTCAACTACCCGTTGAATCACCCGGAACTCACTTCGGTCGCATTCTCTGAACTCGCCTACGTTTACAACGCCGACGTTCTTGAAATATTCCTGACGGCCAGAGGCCATGAATTGATTGCCCACCGCGGCTTTATGAACTCTCCAGACTACCCCGGCTATCGCGATACTCAATATTTTATTACGCGCGACACTGGTCACACATACATCGTTATCCGGGGAACATCGGGTGCAAACGATATCGAAACCTCCGTCGATGCAGAACTCGTGCCTTTCGATGAATTTGGGCTTGCCCACAGTGGTTTCCTGGATATTGCGAGACACCTCTCGCCTGATATGAAATTGGTTGTCGAGGAAAGTGATCTGCCCGTCATTATCACCGGGCACAGTTTGGGCGGTTCTGTGGCGCTGGCACTCACGCTGATGTTAGTGAGTGAAGGTTACCCTGTATCCAACCTGAACTTTACTCCTGTACCTCCCGTTGACCAGAAGATCACCACGCATTTCGAGGGGCTGGCCAACATCAAAAATTATTTTCTTGCCAATGAGGAGTTGGCGGAACTCGAATCGTCTAACAACTGGTTGCGCCTCCCTGGCGAACGAGTGTTACTGCCAGATGTAGGCACTACGGCAGGCGCAGCGCACTTCGTCATTAATTATCTGAAGAGCATGCTCATCGTGCACGGTTACTCACGAGACGACTATGAAGCTTCGTTACCGGATTGTGTTCTGATCAAATACTCGTGCTTTAACGGCAACGTGATGAACTTTATCAGCGCCTGTGCATTTTCTGACAATGATTGTATGAGGGAAAAAATCGACTTTTTGTTGGGCTACCCAACACACGGGACAATCAATGAATGGCCAGTACCGAAGCATACATCTGCCGATCATTTAATAAGAGAAAACACCGAACGATTACTATCTGGTCCGGCGTCAGAACTCCACCATAAAACCCTGACCCACCGGCTAGCCTATTTCCACCTGCTGGCCCGCGATCAACAGCGGGCCATCAATCTGCTAGGCGAGGACCAGGCGAAGACTACCAAGGGCTTCAGCGGCTTTCTTAACCGAGCATCCACGGAAGCCATACCGGTAAACAGGGCTAACATCGACCTCGAAACTCACCGGCGATTACCCTGAGAGGATACGTGATACAACTTTCGAACTACTTCTCTTTTTGCCGCCAGGCTCCATACGGATAAAAAGGAAATAGCCTGCCAGGACCAGTGTATTGAAACCATCGTTCAGCAATCGCTGATGTCGTTCCCAGCAGCACGACATCCGAGCCAGTACCCTGGAACATCCAGCTTCGCGCAGTCACAGGGAGTCGACAATTGAAACGTTGATATGGCCCGCTATCTCATCTATTTGCGCAGATACGCCGTATATTTCAGCCATCATCGCTTCGGTCATTGTCTTTTCAACAGTACCGTCTGCAACAACCTTACCGTCACGCATCCAGACAAGACGGTCCGCAAAACGCGCAGCCAGACTTGCTTCATGACCTACCACCAGCGCGCCACCACCCGCGTCGACGTAGCGACGAATCAGCTGCATCACATCGAGCTGATGCTTCGGGTCAAGCGCAGCGGTTGGCTCATCGGCGAGTAACAACGCTGCGTTAGCGGCAAATGCACGGGCAACGTGCACACGCGCTGCTTCACCACCTGATAGGGTATCTACCCGGCGGTTTCTCAATTGTTCAAGACCACAGCTGGCAATTGCCGATTCAACCAGTTCAAGATCATCACCTTTTAATCTTCCCAGGTTCACGCCATAGGCATATCGCCCCAGACTGACGACGTCAAAAACCTTTATTGGCCAGGCCATGGGTCGTTTTTGAGGTAAGTAGGCAACGCGTTTCGCACGTTCCGCAGGTGACAGTTTAGTGACCTGCTGCCCATCAATCAGAGACTCCCCCGAGAGTACCGACGTGAGACCAAGAGAACTACGTAGCACGCTGCTCTTACCGGCACCGTTAGCACCGAGCAATACAACCAGTTCGCCAGAGTTCAATTCAAGATTAATGTCATCCAGGATGACCTTGTCTTCAATCGAAAAACCAATATTGTGAAGTGAAAGCCTAGTCACTGTCGCCACCATTCATTCTTTGCGATGCAATCCAGACAAAAACAGGTGAGCCGAGTAGCGCGGCAACGACACCAAGTTTTAGCTCCATGTTGGTGGGCAC
>JABBBA010000447.1 GCA_018607685.1 K189A clade bacterium
GACCCCGATTCTCGCGATCAGCAGCTGAACGAAGTTAGTCGCAAGGCCTGAAAGGGCGGTCATCAGTGACCAGATGCTCAGACAGATCGCGATAATGTTTACACGAGAGTGTCGATCCGCGAGTCTGGCGATAGGAATGCCCAGGGTGGCGTAGAAGATACCGAATGCTACGCCGCTAAGCGCGCCTATCTGGGTGTCTGAAAGTAGCAGTTCATCCTTGATCGCGGGTGCGAGGATCGCGAGAATCTGTCGGTCAATGAAATTGAAAACATAGACGACAACCAGAACTCCCAGCACATATCGAGTGTAGGTGTTGGTATACAGTGGTTTTTTCAAGGAAGTTCCTTAACTAGTTCGTCTACGAGAACGGCAGCTCTCTGCCGCCATGCTCTGTATTACGGTTGGTTTCTAAACACACACGTTCAACATCACGTCCCGTCCAGACCCAGACCAGAGTTGTACTCGAAATCCAGGTTCCTGGACGGGTGCTCGCTAACCAGGCAGGTCCTCAAAACTGGGAACCCCGTCAGGGACATGATGAAAGGATTGGGAATCTTTGGTAAATATCGCAACCGAGGGGCTAAAGATAGAGGGGTCATCCAGTGTGCCGACCTTGAGTACCATTGCGCCAGGCGCTCCCGGGGCCTTGGTGCCTATCGCCGTTCCACAGTTGGGGCAGAAGAATCTTGTTACTGGGTTGTCCAGATCTGGACGGCTGAAGCTGGCCGGTTCTCCCTGTACATATTTGAATGTCGTTTCGGGGACCATGATGAAGACATTTGGGTTCCCACCGGTGATGTACTGACACTCCCGGCAGTGGCATTGCATCTGTGCAGCAATGTCACCTTCAAAGGTATATCTGATCTGGCCGCAATAACATCCGCCGTCTATTTTCATTTGCTATTCCCTCTAAGAGATAGCTATGGAATCACAATGTTGTCGGAGAGACAACCGAACAATGCGCTGTCGGAAAATGAGCTGAGGTGACGCCCTAGCGGTTCAGGACGTCCTTGTGGTCTTTAAAGATGCGTTCCCATTCCATTTTCATCCATGGCGTGTAGATATCAGGATTTTGGGACAACTCGTCGTCGAGCGCTTTTTTGGAAAAGAATCGCCAGTCGGCAACTTCGTTGCTGTTTGGCGAGATATCCTGCGCTTCTGCGAATCCAACCCATACCCAGCAAAGTTCATGCTCACTGCCAACGTTTTGATAACGAGCGTGATACTCAAACTTGTAGAGATAGGTGAGTGGTACGGAGATACCAAGCTCCTGCTTTAGCCTTCGATGTGCTGCTTCTCCTGCCTCTTCACCGGCACGAGGATGGCTACAGCATGCATTCGACCAATACTCTGGCCACAGAAATTTTTGGGCAGCTCTTTGTTGCAGGAGAACCTCTCCGGCGGAATTAAAGATGAAGACAGAGAAGGCGCGGTGCAGTTCACCCTCCTTAAGGTGGCATTCCCGTTTTGGACGGGTGCCTATTTCCTCGTCATTAGCGTTAACGAGAATCAGGTCCTCTAGGTCAGAGGAAACAACTTCGTTGAAGGTGCTCATAAGGAAACCTGCAGTGCCTTGTAGCCATTTCTGGTCAAGCCGTTGACGATCGCTTCTGAGTTGTCATCGCACAATGCGATGATCGAACCACCACCACCCGCACCGGTCAGTTTGGCGCCCAGTGCGCCATGGTCCCGTGCAATCTGTACCATACGATCCAGTTCCGGCGACGATACCTGGATGGCGCTTAGCAGGCCGTGGTTAATTGTCATCATATGACCAAGGCCTTTGTAATCACCTTGTTCGATTGCTTCCAGTCCCGATTCGGCGACCTGCGCGAAGTTTTCAAACAAAGCATCATAAAGGGCGCTGTTTTTTCTCCATCGTTCACGTACCCCGGAGACCATGTCGACCGTCAGGCTAGGCTGGTCTGATATGCCGATGACCAGGCTAAGGGGCTTTGGAAATTCGATCATATCCAGCCTGGGCTGTTCACCGGCCTGGTAAACCAGTGGTCGACCATAGGTTGCAATTGTATTGTCGATTCCAGACGGTGTGCCGTGAGCTGCTTTCTCGCAGAGGAAGGCGAAGTGATTAACCTCTTCGTCGTTCAACTGAAGGTTGAAGTGTTTCGAAACGGAGCGAACAATGGCAACTGCGATGGCCGCTGAACCACCCAGGCCCATTGCAGCCGGGATATTCGGTTTTATGTGTACGGCAAACTTTTGGTTCGCAATGCCCATCTGCTCGAACACACCCTGAATGGCCGTCCACCAAATTGAATTGGACTCTTCCAGCTTGTCATCGATATCCCAGGCGGGAACCTTGATTTCCGGGGAGTGGTCCGTGTCGGTGACTTCTGCAACGACTGCATTCTTTATAGGAACCGCGATAGCGGGTTTACCGTAAACCACGGCGTGTTCTCCCAGCAGAATGACCTTGCCGTTCGACATCGCCGTCGTTGAAACTTTTCGTTTGATTTCGTTCTTTTGGTTAGTGCCCGTAAGCTCGGCGATGATTTCTTTTGCCGCGGAAACCGTGATTTGGCCCCGTTCTATTAAATGACTAACGACGGTTTCAAACAGGTCCTTGGGTGCGCCGGCCGTTACCGCAACGCTTCTGGCATGCAGTGACATATGACCTTTCTGGATACCTTCCGTCGACAGCGCTTTGATGGCAGAAAAGTTTTGCGCCAGCCCGACGGCTGCCATCAGTTCAGCAAGTTCCCTGGCACTACCGACTTTTAGTAATCGATAGCTGATCATAGCGGTGTCATTGGCCTGTAATGAGCCGCCGGTGATTCCCACCTTAATTGGAATCTCGATGGTGCCGACAAGATCGCCAGCTTCGTTCGCATACCATCGGCTCAGTGATGAATAAGTACCACTTCTGGCTGCATAGGCATGGGCCGATGCTTCAATCGCCCGCCAATCGTTTCCGGTGGCCACCGCAAGCGGGTCTATACCATTCATGATCCCTTTGTTGTGGGTCGCGGCACGGTAAGGGTCAATCTCGGCAAACTGCGAGGCAAGAATAATTCCGTCGCGAACCTCTTCCCCTGGGTAGCCTTTTCCTTCCAGTTTCTCGGTTGGAATGGTGACGCTGGCTTTTACGACACTTCGATCTGTCAGGTTGGATAGAATCCGCAGGAACACACGGCCTTCAGTTAGTGCCTCGATATCCGCAGCGACTTCCTCACACATCGTATTGATGATATTGGCGCCCATGGCGTCACAGGTATCAACAAGGATATGAACGATCAGCATCAGGGGGTTTCGTTCGGTTCGTTCAAAGGTTCTTACTTCGATGTCCTGGACACCGCCGCCGCGTTCAACCATATTTGGGTGAAGTTGGTTGAGTTTGTCGATGAGTTCACTTTTATGGAACAGCACCTGGCTGCGCGCTTCTTCCGCATCGGGAGGATTTACAACCTGGATCTGGCCAATAAGCAGGGATTCCTCTGCTGACGACTGAATACCGCCGGACTCGCCAAAAATTTTTGCAGCGGAACTGAGTGCAGCGACGATCGAAGGCTCTTCGACCACGAGAGGCACCACGTAGTCTTTCTGGTTGACGTTGAAGTTCAGGCCCAGACCGAGGGGTAGACCCATGACGCCGACAACATTTTCGATCATTTTGTCAGCTCGGCTTAGCGGTAGCATATGGTGTCCATCGCGAAGGGAATGCAGATCCTCTTCAGACAACCAGCCGTTTTCGTGTACTTTTTTAAGTCTTTCCCCGACGGATAATTTGTAGAATCCTGGGAATCTTGCCTTGTCCATTAATGCTCCATCACTCCTGATCACATTCCATGACATCAGAGAACAAAGGTATAGGTATGTTCTCGTCCGAGTTTATTGGCCAGAGTGAGTAGTTCGTTTTTATCGGTACTGTAGGCGATTCCAAAATCGCCGCCACCTGCACCCGAAGGCTTGTATACGCAGGACTGTGATTCTACCTTTTTTCGCATCTCAAGGTGCGCCTGATTGTAAAAATTCACCTCTGACACCGACGATAAATGCTGAAGATGTCTGCCATATTGCTCAATTCTGGCCAAAACCTGATGGCTATCTTTGTTGGCCAGGCATTGGACGCATTCGTTTGCGGTGTCCTGAAGGACGCTGATGTTAGCCAGATAGACATCAGGGTTGCTTATGCGCCAACGATTGACGGCCTCAACGAAACCTGTGGTCGAGGCGGGGTCGCC
>JABBBA010000214.1:0-3477 GCA_018607685.1 K189A clade bacterium
GAATGCGGTTTGCCATGGGCCAGAATCAGGCAGGCCTTCGAGCTTTTGGTGCTTTCCTGGAAGCGGGCGACTATGAGCCCCATTTGGACAATATACGGGACATTTATCGGCAAAAGCGTGACGCTCTGGATCAGTTGCTAAAAAATGAGGTCAGCGAGTATCTTGACTGGCACTTTCCCGAAGGTGGATTTTACCTGTGGGCTACGCTGAAAAAGGGCATGTTAGTTACGCCACTTTGGCGAACAGCGGTGGAGGAAGGTATCGCTGTAAATCCAGGCAACGGCTTTTCGCAACCGGGGACACCTCCGGCTGAATGTATCCGTATCGCCTATGCCTGGACACCAATAGAGCAGTTTGCTGAAGCTGCTAAAAGATTACGTATAGCCTGCGAGCGGGTCGTCGCAGGAGACGCTGCCTAGGATTTCAAAATATGTCTAAACTCAGAATTGGTACAGTCGGATCGGATAATCTGTTAGCCGGAGAAATGTCGGATCGCATGCGATTTGCAAAACGCATCATCGACTCTCCAATCGACCACCTGTTCATCGCAGACCATGTCAGTTTTCATACCGGCCTAGGCATGGACGGCATTGTTAATGCGGCCACCCTTTCAACCATGTTCCCCGAGATGGACGTGCTGATAGGTGTGTATCTGCTGGCACTACGCCACCCTGTTACGGTGGCCCGCCAGCTTTCATCACTAGCCCGATCTGCTCCCGGCAGAATCATTCTCGGCGTGGGCGTTGGCGGCGAAGACAGACATGAAATGGAAATCTGTGGCGTAGATCCAGCCAGACGAGGTCTTCACACAAACCATTCATTAACCGCCGTCAATGAACTTCTTAAGGGAAAACCCGTCACATACGATTGTGATTTCTTCACCTTTGAAGACGCGCTCATCAAACCCTCACCCAAGCCCAAGATCCCCATTCTGGTCGGCGGCAGGTCTGATGCAGCAATAAAAAGGGCAGCACTACTCAGCGATGGCTGGTTAGGCGTCTGGGCATCTGCGACTCGGTTTGGAAACGTGCTGAAACACATCAACGAGCTGGCTGAAGAACGTAGCGCACTTCCCGAGTGGCAACATGGCATGCAGCTCTGGGCCGGAGTCGGAGACGATGCAAGACAACACGTCGCCACAGGTATGGAAGAGATGTACCGAACACCCTTTGAGAAGTTTGAAAAGTACAGCCCTTACGGCTCGGCCCAGCTCATCGCCGACTTTATTGTTCCTTATATCGAGAATGGTGCGCGGACTTTTAATATCGCCGCTCGCGGTCCGAATGAAGAAACCTGCATCGACACCATTGCGGAGGTCAGCGAAATTTTACACGGTGCTTTCCCCGAGCTTTAATTTAATGCGTTTGCTCGAGAAACTCGATTCCCGGGTAGTGGGTCAATCTCGCCTTTCCTTTCCGAAAATCCTCAACAAAGACGATCGAGCCATCCTGTAGAAGACCAATACCTTCAGGCTGGAAATGCCGCGATTTCGGTAGTGAAAATGTATTTATCGAAGATGTCTCTCTACCAATCTCCAACAGATAATTCGTCGAAACGATGTAATAGTGATCCGAAGAGACTTCGATCGATGTTGGATGCGGTCCTTCGATCGCGCCAAAACTTTCGCTCGGCAGCACAAGGTGCTCTCGAATCTGGTGAGTTTCGACATCAAATTCGAAAACAACCAATTTGTTCTTATATGATTCTTCAATCGGCACCTTGCATGGCAGCAGGAGTTTTCCTGATAGAAAATGCAGTCCCTCGAGTTCGCAGATGGACTCAAGTCCCGTGTCAAAAACCTTAAAATCAAATCTCTGTGAACGAGCATTTAGATCAACCGTCGCCTCATAAATCCGGCCCAGACTGGTAACGAGATAGAGGGTCTCACCATTGAGCGCGATCCCTTCAAAATCCCGCTCAAACTCTGGTGAACCCAGCCAGCCGAATGGCTCAATAACTTGATCAACCAGAGACAGGTGATAGATCACAGCAAACTCATCGTCGTGCAAGAGGAGTGACTGATCTGGCATAACCGCAATGCCTGAGGCTTCATTTAGATAGTCGGGTAACCACCACTGGTCATCCTGATCAACAACCCGCTCCAGCTTGCTGAGCGATTCAGCAAGTGGAGGTTCCACATTGGAAGGTTTTGCATAGGAGGGTCCTGCAAAAAAGTAATCTGCAAACAGGAACAGTACAAGAAACGCGAGAAACGCCCCTACCGCGAATTTCAACAAGATATTCTGCTGAAGACTATTTGGGATGTTTTCCTTCGATATAGTCGTCTATCAGTTCGTGGTATCGACGAATTCGCGTTTCCTGCGTCGACAGATAAACACCTTTGAATCCACGCGAACGAAAACCTTTCTGCTGTTGAATAAACACAGCGATATCCTGCGTGATTGTCATTCCCATGACTTCTTCACCAAACTTATAGACCGTATGAGGAACCTCTGCATCTCGTTCCACAGGTCCCAACATCGTTGCCACAGGTGCAGTCTCACCCTCTGGCGCACTGGCGTACCACCAGTTATCAAATACGCATTGTTCCGGGTCCAGCGTCTCATGAGGCCTGGCCCTTAAAAAATGAAACCCGTCTGCCCAGATAGAAACAGCGAAGTTCGGGAACAGCGTGTAATGAAAAGCATCCGTGAATTGCTCATCCGGTATTTTTTCATAGTGCACGTAACCACGTCCCGGTCCCAGCTCGCGTTTCGCCTTCTGGAGAGCCTCACGAGTATCCTCAGGCTTGCCTTTAAAATCATCCGGGTCCAGCTCCCACTGGCGTAACTCACTTGCCAGAGGTTCCATGATGTTGCCTTCTTCGTCAGTTGCACCAACGCCGAAACCGCCTTTCATGATCATTCTGTTGTGACCTTCATCCGAAAGGTCGAAACGGGTTTCCTTAAAATAGGTGTCAATACCGCCTCGAATTTTCTTACGGTCGGTAGCAGGAGTCGCAGCCATGTGCACCGTCGGAACATGGTATGACTCATTGAAATTATCAAGAACAACCTTCCAGTTGCATGGAAGGGTCACGGTCGGGGCGGCATATCGTTTCCATGACTTGATGTCTCTGGCTTCCCACTCTTCCCATATCGGTCCCAGATACTCCCTGAGACTGCCACAGCCAAGATCCATATTGATCCACACGAATCCTGCGAAGGTCTCGCAAGCCACCTCCGCCAACGTAACCTTTCCGCACGGGTTACCTTCAGGAAAATCTTCCTTGTCCGGCGCAAAGTTCAGTGTGCCATCCGGCATGAAGGCCCAGCTGTGATACTTACAGACAAACCTCTTAACGCTACCTTTCTCTTCCGCTACCAGGGGGTTGCCGCGATGCTGACAGACGTTATAGAACGCCTTAACAGACCCGTCGGTTTGGCGAACCATCAAAATAGATTCGGGCCCCACTTCTTCCATTTGCCAATCGCCGGGGTTGGGCATCTCTGATTCCCGACCAAGCAGTAACCAGAC
>JABBBA010000214.1:3487-4187 GCA_018607685.1 K189A clade bacterium
CCACGGGTTTCCTGTTCTGGATAAGCATCTACTTGCATGACTGACATGTTATTCACCAAATGGTATTTCGATACAAAAAATCGTATGCCCCCTACTCTGGACAGTCAAGCAGGTGTAGGCATTCACGCCGTAGATTATTGATTCGCAAGCCAAATTTATGCACATATCTTAGCCTTTGGTGTAGTCTGCTTGCGTCATGCCTCCCCAAACTACTATCCCAAAATCCCAATTAATGGGTCTTTACGTCCTGACAGCTATCCTCATGGTGAGCTATGGGGCGATTTTTTCGCTGTTGGCAGAAATTCGGGACTCTTTTGGGTTCAGCTCACCGCATGGATGGTTTTTGCCGTTAGTCTTCCTGAATGGATTGCTTCAAGGGGCCTCCTTGGCTTTGGAGCGGGAATCGTACGGCCAGCTATTCGGCGCCTCTTGGTGGTTGGTGATCCAAAAAAAGCAGGATACGCCCTTGGGGTTCTTGCCGCCTATGAAACTGCAGGGTTTCTAATCGGTCCGGCCATCGCAGCGTTCATCAACACATGGTTTGGACTGAGTGAAACCTTCATCGTGTTGACCGTACTGCTAATAATTGTTTTCCCGCTCGTCATTGGCGTCCATGTCCCGGCGGCGAAAAACCCGCCCGGCAAGGCCATCGTGCTTGAGCTCATCAAACTACCCGCGATGCAATCGTGCCTCGCTATGG
>JABBBA010000050.1 GCA_018607685.1 K189A clade bacterium
TTTGTTTGTGATCCGGGTCATCACGGGCGGCCAGTGATTTGCCGGGAACCCAGCCTTTCTCCAGAAACAGCTTGTGCGCAACCTGTTGGCTGGGCGTATGCATTTCCGGATCATT
The DNA here is from genome assembly GCA_018607685.1 of K189A clade bacterium. Lineage (GTDB taxonomy): Bacteria > Pseudomonadota > Gammaproteobacteria > Pseudomonadales > Azotimanducaceae > UBA9659. The sequence goes on from JABBBA010000050.1 coordinate 116, forward strand.
GGAGTAACGATGATTGCTGAAGTTGTCATAATCCAGCGCGATCCTGCGAAGATCATCGTACCGCGTTACGACAAACATCCCCGTGACAGGGTCCTTAAAGACCGGAGCCTCTTCCCGAAGGAAATCATAGGTAGGGAAGGGACATTCCTGTATCTCAGGGTCGATCAATGTCACCTCTTCCAATGAAGTGGGTATGATCGGGTCTTCCATGCGATTAATTTCAGTCATAGGTTTTACTAAAGAGCGTTACGTAGCAAAGAGGTCCAAAGTAACAATATGCGATACCCGCTACAACAGTTGGGGCTGCCCGGGCTTATTGCGAGTAGCTAACGAAGATGATCCGCATGCCATCGAAGGTGGTCTTCCATGAAACTCGCTATGAAGTAGTAGCTGTGATCGAAACCGGGTTGCATTCTCAACGTTAAATCGAGTCCCGCGGTGGTGCATGCCGACTCGAGAAGCCCGGGCTTTAGTTGTTCGTCAAGGAAGTTGTCGTCGGTACCCTGGTCTATCAGAACTGAGGAGACACTCGCGCCATCCTCGATTAACGCGCAGGCATCGTACTCCCGCCAGTCGGATCGATCCTCTCCCAGATACCCGCCAAGGGCTTTCTCTCCCCAGGGGCAGTTTATTGGAGAGCATATTGGCGAAAACGCAGAGACTGACCTGAACTTGTCGGGTGTTCGAAGTGCCATGGTGAGGGCGCCATGGCCACCCATCGAATGTCCGAAGACCCCCAGTTTTTCGGGGTCAACCGGAAACGATTCCATAATAAGACGGTATAGTTCCTGTTCAATATAGCTGCGCATCTGATAATGCTTTTGCCAGGGTGATTGTGTGGCATCAACGTAAAAACCCGCACCCAGTCCAAAGTCGTAAGCAGCCTCAGGATCATCAGGGACGTCCTCTCCACGTGGGGAGGTATCCGGGGCAATCAGGATGATGCCGAGTTCGCTGGCGACGCGTTGAGCGCCCGCCTTGCTGATAAAATTATCCTCGGTGCAGGTCAGGCCCGAGAGCCAAAATAAGGCAGGCGCGGGAGCCGACAGGTTGTCCGGCAGGTAAATGCCAAAGTTCATTGAACAATCGAGCGTGTCCGCATCATGTCGGTAAACGTACTGGGTTCCTGAATAGCTTCTTGCTTGCGAAACATTTTCCATGGTCACCTCTATTCTTCTGCCCAGTGAGAGGCTTTTTCCATGGATTCAGCATACGGTTTACGCGAGAACCAAAGCAGTATCACACCCAGAATGCCGAAAAAGCATGTCATGGTAATCATGGAGTATCGAATGCCTTCGTCACCAGGAAAGATATATTCATTAAACGCGCCGGCCAGGGGTGGGCCAAACATCATGCCGGTTGCGCCGGTTAGCATGTAAACAGCGGCCACTCTTGCTCTCAGTTGCGGTGGCGTAATCACCGGCAAAGCACCTGCGGCGATACCAAAAGGGGAATTGACCGCAAGCAACGCCGGCGCATAGAAAATAAACGCCCATGTGGCGGTCGGTGCCAACTGAATCAGAAGAACCGCTGGAATTGTCAGAATGCCGCCAATCATGCCCGCCGTCATGTTTGCGTCCTGGTGTCCGCGGTCAGTCAGTTTCTTTGCGAGATAGGCAACTAACAAGGGTCCCATTGGACCAAAGACAATAAAGATCCAGCCAAACGTCTGGGATGCTTCGGCAGCCGGTACATCATGGACGCGTACAAAGAAGGTAATACTCCAGAAGACGAAGGCATATCCGGTCAGTACCAGGGAGACAAAACCAAGATGATGAAAGATTATTGTCCGTGCATGCTCTTTGTAGAACGCGATCAGTTGAGCTGAGTCACTGGTCCCAGTGTCCGGCGCCATTGAGGGGCGTCGAACGGGTTCCCTGATCAACAGGAAAAAAGCAGCGAGGAATAATCCCGGCGCGCCCACATAAATAAACGTTTGTTGCCAAGGTTTTAGGGCGCCGAAGTATGGCAGGATCATCGGGTCTGCCTGCTCAACCATATCAAGGACAAAGCCGCCAATCACAAAAGCGATGCCGGTGCCGATGATTGGGCCGGTGGCGAAAATGCTTAAGGCCAAAGGGATGTCTCTGCGTGGAAAATAGTCTCCAATAAGTGACGTTGTTGATGGACTGAGCGTGGCTTCGCCCACGCCCACCCCAATCCGGGCAAAAAATATCTGCCAGTAACTCCGGGTCAGCCCGCAGACAATGGTGAGCAGCGACCAGAGAAATATGCCAGTAGCGATGATGTGTTTTCGGCTTTTCTTGTCTGCCATGGTTGCGATAGGGATCGCGGCAAAGGCGTAAAACAGGGCGAATACGCCATAGAGCCAGCCAATTTCAGTGTCACCAACCCCCAGGTCTTCCTTCATCGGTTCAACGACGATAGCCACTACCTGGCGATCGATGAAGGCAATCAGGGAGGCCAGGATCAGGACAAAAACGATAAACCAGGCGTATTTTCGGTTGGGGTAGGGGATCTGTTGGCTGATAGGATGACTACTTATTAGCATTTCGGAGGATCGACTTTCTCAGTAAAACCATTCGAAGTGCAAGCCCTGATTCTGTTTTAATGGTTGCCTCGTTTGTAGCTAGTTCACAAACAGTTTGTAAATAGTTTATTGATTTCACGTAGAGGGAAAAACACATGGCTGGACGATTAGAGGGAAAGGTTGCTGCAATTACCGGCGCCGCAAGTGGATTTGGTGCAGGCACGACCAGGCGCTTCGTTGAAGAAGGCTGCAAGGTCGTCATGGGTGACATCCAGGACGATGCGGGGCAGGCACTTGCGGATGAACTGGGTGATGCTGCCCTTTTTGTACATTGTGATGTCACCAAAGAGGATGAAGTCGCCAACATGGTCGATACCGCAGTATCCCATTTCGGTCAGCTGGACATCATGTACAACAACGCAGGTGTTGTTGGTGCCGTTGGTCCAATTGCGACGACGCCTGCAGAGGAATGGCAGCGCACCATGGATATTCATGTAAACGGCTGCTTCTACGGTTGTAAACATGCGGCAAGAGTTATGATCCCCCGGGGAACCGGCTCTATCGTCAGCATGTCCAGCACCGCTGGGATAATGGGTGGTCTTGGACCACATGCTTACACCGCAGCGAAACATGCCATCATCGGGATCACGAAGAGTGTTGCAGCCGAATTGTCGGATTATGGCATCAGGGCGAATTGTATTTCGCCTGCTGGCATGGCGACGCCAATGGTTGCAGCAACGATGGGAGACCATACAGATCTTGAAACAACGAGAGAGAATCTTGCAAAAGCATCTCCACTGAAAGGTCGTCCCGGGTTACCGGAAGATGTTGTTAATGCTGTTTTGTTTCTCGCGAGCGATGAATCCGGTTATACATCGGGACTTACCCTGACAACGGATGCAGGTATTACGATCGGTTCAACCAACCCGTCACCCTTTGGCGAGTACCAGCCATTTATGGGTGAAGCTGGAAAGCGCGGAATGTAACTTGCGCTAGTGTGCGGGTGGCGGCTGCCGAAGGTCGCCACCACGCCACCAGGCAATTAGCATAAGCAGGATCATTGCACTCGCCGATATCCACCACAATCCGGATGCGCCGGATGAATCGTATAACCATCCACTCGCTGACGCCGTCACTGCGGCCACTAACATCCCCGTTGCTCCAAAAAGTCCCTGACCTGAGGCAATAGCGTCTTCTCCGCTTGCCTTGGCTACCGCGAACTGTGTGGCGGGCATGGTGAAGGCGTCTGCGATGGCATGGATGCAGAGGGGAATACAAATCAGCCAGATACTGTCGATAAAGCCATAGCTGAACATGCAAACGATGGCGACTCCAATACTCAGGATCGCGATGTTGAGCGGCCCTCGCGTTTGCGCCAGAGAACCTGCCCTGGGTGAAATGAATATCATTGGCAGGCCAAAAAGACTCATGGTCAGTCCGATGAATATCTGCGTCGCTCCAAGATCAGAAAGGAAGATGGCCCAGATAACTTCAAAAACACCGATCGTTATCCAAAAGGCGACCCCCATCGCGAGGCACGATTGCAT
>JABBBA010000122.1 GCA_018607685.1 K189A clade bacterium
TTTGTCTGCGCAGGTTAAGCAGTTGATCGCATCCAATTCGCAGCGTCAGGACGGTAATGTGGCTTACAATTTCACCGACCAGAACAAGATCAAGAAAATCTACGTCTCTGAAGAAAACAAAACGCAGTTGAATAAAGGTTATCTGGCCATCGTTTCCGCGGGCGACAATTACGATCTGGTGCCGGAGGTGGTGGCGCGAAAAATTGAAGCGCGTAGTGCCGAGACAGTGTTGTTTCTGCATGACCGTTCGAATGAGGTCGTTGATGAAGACGACCCCTATAAAGACTATCCGATCCCGGATGACCTCGAGTGGTGAACAATCCGCCGGTACTTGGATGTTAACCGGCAGTGCCCGTCAGTCGGTACCAGCCAGGTCAGAAGATCAGGGGGTTCGGGCTGCAGCTATCTTGTCGCGAAGTTCTGCGTGAGTTTTCTGATCCAGGGGATGGTTCCACGCGATCATCGCGGCGAGTAAGAATCCTGTTGCAGGTCCAAGTACGAATAGCAGCTTCAGTCCTAACAGGCCTTCTTCGCTGCTCTGCGATCCTCCGCCCGCTTCGAAACCAACAAATGCAAGCATGGTGAGCGCAAGCCAGGGTCCAACCGAAAGTGCCAGCTTGGTGGTGAAGGACCAGACAGCGAAATACCACGCCGCGCGGTCTTCCCCGGTTTCCAGTCTGTCGACATCAATAACGTCTGCTTTCATGGAGTTTGGAATCACCCAGAACGATCCGCCCAGGAACCCGGTGCAGGCCGTAATGGGAAGCATGTAGTAAAAGTCCCCTGGGCCCAGGGCCAGGTAGCAGAGTTGGAAGCAGGCGAATACCGAGAGTCCGAGACACCAGGCTCTATGTTTGCCGACTTTCGAAGAGAACCAGATCCAGAAGGGAATGCCGGCCAGATTGAATCCATAATAGACGAGCAACATCAGGATGCTGCTCTGCTCTTCCTGCAGCACATTTCGAATATAGAAAACGACCAGTGCTGTCGATATAGCAGCCCCCAGCTGGTTAACAAAAAATGCGAGGACGAGCCGTTTGAACGGTGCGTTCTTCCACATCAGTTTCAAACCCGGTATCAGTGGAATCTGGGTGGGCCGATAGTCTCGAGATTCAGGAACATTGAATACAGTTAGTCCAACTGTCACCGGCAGCCGGATCAGTGTCATCACACCGATCAGGAACAGGGTTTCTTCTGTCCCGCCGTAACCGAACCAGAATATGGCGATTACTGGTACTACCTTACTCGTAACCTTAGCCGCCATACCAATCCAGGCGCGCCAGCCAGTAATGCGAGTACGTTCGTTATAGTCCGGTGAGAGCTCTGCCGCCCAGGCGTAGTAGGGAATAAACAACATAGTCCAGCCAACCCACAGGGCGACCAGCCAGCCGAGCAGGTACATCTCTGTCACCGGCGCAACCGGCATAAAGAGTTTGTAAACGGCTAGCATCATTACCGGCACGGCGGCCACCATCCAGACACGGCGTCGGCCCCAGCGAGTGTTGGTTCGGTCGCTTAACCAACCTACCAGTGGGTCGGATACCGCGTCGAAAAGTCGGGTCAACAACCAGATAGTGCCAACGGCTGCGAGGCTTAGTCCCAGATCCTGACCGTAGTAGTTTGGGATAAATGCGGCGACCGGAATACCGGCCATCTGTATCGGCATGTCCGCCAGGCCGTAATAAAATAAGGTCTTTCTGGAAAGCGGTTTCGCTTGTTCTGACAAAAGTTATTCCCTAAATAGATAACGCGGTGTGTTTATTGCTTTTTGCAGATTAACGGAAAAACCTTTTAAACCAACAATAAAAACTCATATTTCAATAAGATGAAAAGTTACTGGACAAAAAAAGTAAACACGTTATATTTATTTTCGAGGGAGGGCAGGCATCGAAGTGCCGGATCCTCCTTGTCCACGCTAAGCAGGTGGAGAATACATAACAAAAATATTCAGGGGGAGTTATGAAAATCAATTTCAGACTATTTGCCGCCACACTATTGATCGCGCCCGCGATATCGACAACTACAGTGTATGCGGCGGAAACCAGCGCATTGATGGAAGAGGTTGTGGTGACCGCTCGTAAAAAAGCGGGTGAAGAATCATTGCAGGATACGCCGATTTCAGCTGCTATTTACACTGCCGAGAAAATCGAACTCATTAATGCCGTCGATATCAGGGACCTTGGCTTATCCATCCCTAATGTTCGGCTGGTTGAACAGGGTAACTCGCTGGGTTACGGCAGTTTCTATATACGTGGGGCCGGTGTAAGCCCATCTGTTCCCAGTTTTGATCCCGCGGTTGGAGTTGTGATTGACGGCGTGCCAATGGCGCAGGCCGGCACCGGTGTGATGGATGTGTTTGACCTTGAGACCGTTGAAATATTGCGTGGCCCCCAGGGTACTCTCTTCGGCAGGAACGTGTCGGGTGGCGTAGTGAACACGCGAACGATACGCCCGGATGGTGAATTCGGGGTAAAGATGCAGGCAACGTTTGGAAGCTATGAAAGGACAGATCTGTCCTTCAGCGTTCAGGGCGGTCTGACGGATACGGTTGCGGCCAAGTTGACGGTGCTGGACCGGGCTCGTGATGGGTTTGTTGAGGATCAGGTCAGTGGTGCCGATTTTGGTGAAATAGACCTCCAGATTATTAGGCCGACGGTGGTGTGGAAGGCTGCGGAGAACCTGCAGTTGACCTTTCTTTACGAGTATTACAGGAATAAAGGTGATCCACCCCCTGTTGTTCCAACAGGTGCCGGTAGTGATGACGGCTCTGTCGGCGGTTTGATTCCGGGTGGCAAGAGAAGCGATTACCTCTCTACATGGTATGACAATCCGCAGCCGAGCCCGGCGTGGGCCGATTTTGAGCGTAACCGTTATACGGTTGAAGCGCTCTACGAGCTTGATCACGGAACCATAACCTCTATTACAAGTTATGCCGATATGGATCAGGCTGCTGGCCAGGATTTCGACGGTACGAACTTGGCCAATATCTTTTCAACGGTATTGCACACAGAGCAGGATCAGTTTTACCAGGAACTGAGGTACGCATCATCGTTCTCTGACAAGTTTGATTTCACGGTTGGCGCAATGTATTTCACTCAGGAAGTAACCTACGGTGAGCAGCGTTACCAGGGCTCAAGGGTGAATTGCTGTGTTAATCCAGGTGACCCTATTGGCGCAGGATGGCCTGGCCAGGGTAAGACTGACCACGACCAGTGGGCGATCTTTTTCGAGACCCATTACATGTTTACGGACAAGTTGTCCGGTACCCTCGGCGCCCGCTATGGTGAAGAAGAAAAAGAAACAAAGGTCGGTATGGTTAACAGCGGTAACTGTTCTGGCGCAGGAACCTGGCAGCTTAACTATGATTCAATCTGGTGTCCGCTTGGCTACCAGATCGACGATGACGAGTCCTGGGATAACCTTGATCCCAAGGTGGGCCTGGAATATCGAATCACCGATGAGATCATGACCTATGCGAGTTGGACCAGTGGCTACCGGGGTGGCGGCTGGACCTATAGAGCAGATGTCGGTGAACTTGCGCGCCAACGACCGGGTTTCTATGACGAGGAACAGGTTGAAGCAACGGAAATTGGTTTGAAGGGGAGCTTCCTGGACAATCGACTGCGGATTAATTTTGCCTACTGGAAGAATGATTTCGAAGATCTGCAACGGTCTGTTTTCCTGACGGAGGTTCTGGCTGACGGTTCTGTTTCCCTGACGCAGCGCTTTACCAACGTCCCTGACTCAAATACTGAGGGGTTCGATATAGAGATAGTGGCCTCGTTGATGGAAGACGGTTTTATTGATGGTGACAATCTTATCCTTGAAGTGAACTACGGTGAGATTGATACCGAGTATGAATCTTTTGTTGATTTCAATGGAGATGATGTAGATGACGGTAGTTTTCCTTGGAACCAGGTGCCTGATTACACCTATTTCACGGCGCTGACGTACACGCACCCCGCCTTCGGTGGCCAGATGACCTACAGGACTTCGTACACTTACATCGATAGTTTCATTGGTGGTGGCACAAATCTGGACGCAATTTCGTTCTTTCAGGATCAAAAGCTCTGGGATGCCAGTATCCGTTTCGATGGTGGACCTGATGACAGGTTTTCTGCAACATTGTTCGGTAAGAATC
>JABBBA010000375.1 GCA_018607685.1 K189A clade bacterium
AAATTTAAACAACGGACCGAGTAGCGGCATGAGTCGTTTAAGTTCAGGGTAGGCGTCGAACTTGCCTGTCTCCTCGACCTCGATCATGCTTTTCTTGAGCATTTCGCGGCCTTGTTCCATAGGCATTGCCGTCAGAAGCCATTTCGCCCATTCATACTCTTCCAGTTCCGGACTATTCCACCACTTGGCATGCAGGCGGGCGAATTGTTCGATGACTTCCCGGGAGGTTTCTTTGTCCGTACCAATGACTTGATCGCTGGGTTCTCCTGGTGCCAGGTCTTCCAGCAGGAGAATAAAGTGATTGGTCTCTTCGATGTAGGTCAGGTAGTAACACTCCGCGATGGGTACGCCGACGTTGTTACCAATGTCGCGATAAAAACCGATCTCCCGTTGGTAGAGTTTCTGTTCCGCTGCCATGTCTCGCGTGTCTTTACTGGTGGCCGCAAACTTGGCGATGATGCTGGTGGGTGCGCCGGCTGAGTCGCCGTCGAATGACAATTGGACGCGCGCCAATTGGCCCATAAAGCCTTCACCGACACCGATAATCGACGCTTCAAAGTTAGACATTACGGCCCCGTTTAGATGTGGCGCCATGGCTTCCTGTAACCAGTCAAGTGTCAGTTCATCAACAGCCAGTGGCAGGCGATTATTTTCCTTGTGTACTGGGGTCGCCCTTTTTTGGGTCAATTTTGAATTCCTCCGGTAGATGGTCGTGATGGTTCAGGACAATAATTTCCGGGGCTGCGTCCACCGGTAGGATAATTTCTGTAATGGCAGCGTTGTGCATGATGAACTGAGGACCGAACGCGGGTTTGCTACCCGTCAGCCGAGCGATTAGATGTGCGATTGCACCACCATGGCTGACGATAATCAGATTTTCGTTTGGGTGCAGGGCGCGAATTTCCAGGATTGATTCTTCAATTCGATCAGCAACCGCTCGTGGTGACTCGCCATTGTGTCCGGTGAAGTCGTCGTCCCGGATGGAATGCTTCGCATACCCAAACTCGTGGAGTACTTTATAGGTGACGCCTTCAAGGTCGCCAAGATGGCTTTCCATCAATCCTGAATGGAGGCTGATAGGCAGTCCCAGAGCATCGGAAATTGCCTGGGCTGTATCGTGAGCGCGCGACAGTGGACTGCAGTAGATTCTGTCGTACTCCCGTTCCCAGCCACGGAGCATATCCGCTGTGATTTGCGCCTGTTTTCTTCCTCGCTCGTTGAGGGGTGATTCAGTTTGGCCATGGGCAATCTGTTCACGATTGCCTTGTGTTTCACCGTGCCGGACCAGTAGCAGGTGTTGTTCAGTTGTCATATTTTATGCAGCATCCTCTTTGACATGGCGCACGTTCACAGGAATCGCTGTCATTCGCGGTTGTCCCGTAATCTTGTCGTATGTCTTGTGATCGTCGAGCAGCCGATTGGTACTCGATCCTTTTTGTCGAACATCACCCCAGTTCCCGGGTAAGTCACCAAATGCATGGGCCATTGAAATGACACCTGACTTGATGTCCTTGGCTGCTTCAGCCACGCCTATTAGCATGCCATAGGCGCCCTGTATTTCGATCAACTGGCCGGATTCCACGCCCATGGCTTTTAGATCTTCCGGGTTCATGTAAGCGAAATTGGTGGTGCCTTTCTTTTGCAGGTTCGAGAGTTGTTGGCCGCTCGAATTGAATACATGCTTCAGACGACGGCTGATCAACAGGTGAGTGAATTCTTTGTCTTCGTCAATAATCTTGCCGTCCCGCCAGATGTTTTCATTAAAGACTGCGGTGATTTCGTCGGCGACCCCTTCCGGTAACATCTGAAGTTGGGCTGTTCGACCGGACCTTCCCGGTTCGACGCGCACATCGACTTCTTCATAGAGGTGGCCTTTACCCTTTGCACGCATTTCATCAATCGAGATGCGAGCGTTGGGTGCGATCAACTTTAGGACTTCGTACTTGGAAGGACGTTTTGTCGGATCTAATGGTCCGCCAGGTAATTCGATAGGGACGCCGCTTCGGTGTGACAGTTCCCAGTAAATTTCCCATTCCTCGCGACTTTGCTCATTCCTGGGTAGAACTGCTTTTGTATAGTGAGAGTAGGGAACGTCGTACCAGGTGTCTGTCAGCATGGTGACGTCATCGCGTTCAAGCGAAATCGTTGGGGCTATGATGTAGTCGGCGAGCTTTGCTGTGGCAGACTTGTACAGGTCGACACAAACCAGTAACTCGAGTTTTTGCATGGCTTCATAGGTCTTGTCCTGGTCCGGGAAAGCAACCATGGGATTTCCACCGAGGCAGATAAGCGCCTTGATCTGGCCTTCGCCCTCCAGGAGGATTTCGTCATTCAGTGCCGCGGTCGGCATTTCACCGAACACCTCGCCCAGCCCGCGAACCCGGGACTTAGGCCCTTTGTTAAATGCCGGGTTTGCCTCATGCACATCCGCGTGTCTTGAAGCGGGTGGAGAAACAATCCCGGGATTAGGTACCTGTTCGCCTTCGCGATTAACGCGACCGCAGATGGCATTCAATACCAGAATAAGATGCTCAGTGAGTACGCCGCGCGGTGCCATGTCAGGACCTGTACCACCGACGGCGACGCCTCGTTTGGCGTTAGCGAAAGTGTGCGTCGCTTCAACGAGCTGCTCTACCGGGATACCGCATCTGTCCGCGGTGTATTGCGGTGTATAGGGCTGAACTCTGGCGGTTAATTCTTCAAGGTCCTGGATGTGGTGTGAGCAAAACTCAATGTCGTGCAAACCCTCATCCAGAATCATTCGAATCATCCCGGAAAGCAGCGTTGGATCCTCACCTGGATTAACCTGCAGGTGTAATGTTGCGCGGTTTGCGGATTCAGTTTTTCTTGGGTCCACGACGATGACTTTCATTCCCTTTTTCATCTCATCCCGCAAACGAGCATAGGGAGAGAAGGGCGGCGGGCCACCGAACGGCGTGAACTGGGAAACAACGGGGTTGTTGCCGATCATCATGCAGACGTCAGCGTCAGTAAATTTATGGGTTCCACCCCCCCAGGTGCCGAAGCGAGACGCTGAAATGGCTTTCGCAGGCTGGTCGATTGTGACGGATGTGTAGTAAGAGTCGGAACCTACACTCTGGTGCCATGCCTTCGGTAAAACCAGCGCTGCAGAATTCTGGTATCCATATGAGCCCACGTAGGTTGCTACCGAACGTGGACCATAGTTCTTGATGAGTTGTTGGATTTTTGCTGCGATCTCGTCCATCGCATCGTCAGTATCAATGACGTCGAATTCACCGTCGCCCTTGTTCTTTAAGGACTCGGTGATACGGGCAGGGGTGGTGTACTGTTCGGGTAACTGTCGACCTTTAATACAGGTGTAGCCCCCGTAGACAGGGTCTTCGGCATCACCTCTAACTTCAATTGGTTTGCCATCCTCGACATCAACCTCAATGGCGCAGTATGCGTGGCAGAAACGACAAAAAGTCTTGTGTGTCGTTACAGTCATTTTCCCCTCCCAATATCTATTTTTGTAGGCCGCTACAGAGTAGCAGCTCCCCCAAAACCGTCAAGAGTGATTTTTTTATAAAAGGGGACGGAGGAGTTTAAGGGGGACGGAGGGACTTAATCTCCTCCGTCCCCCTTAAACTGCACATTTCTGAGGGAGCGGAGGAGTTTCCAAAATGGGGGGTGGGTTAGGCCATTTGTGAGGTGAACGACGCGAGGTCGAAGTAGTCTCGCCAGAGGCTTATCTTGCCGTCGGTGATGACGAACGTGCCCATGACGGGGAGTTCAACTCGCTTGCCTCCGGCCATGTCGAATTTGTCGATGCGTTCTGTGAGAACCTTGTCACCGTTTTCAGCGATAGACAGAACCACCCAGTCGACAGCTTCCGGTGCCATGCCGCGCATGGCTGCGTCGACGACGGCCTTTCCTTCCATGGTTTCCATCGGGACGTTATCCCAGACGATGTCATCGGTTAAAAGATCTGCCGCGGCGTCCCAGTTCATGGTGTTCCAGGCTTCAATGAAAGACATGACGATATCTGAATTGGACATGGTGGTTCCTTAATTTGGGTTTGGGTAGATTGAAACATAGATCCCTCGGCTTCGCTCGGGATGACGGAATAAAAGTCGGGATGACGGGAAAAAAGTCGGGATGACGGGAG
>JABBBA010000129.1 GCA_018607685.1 K189A clade bacterium
GTGCTTTAGATTCAGGCATCGTGCCTTTAGTGGGAAGGCTCGTTCGCTCCTACCCGTCATCTACTTCAACCGAAACTTATAGAACGCAATAATTTCATCGAGAGCGGCGCGGGTGGGTTCGCCTTCTTCGTCAATCAGGTGACGCGTGACCACGCTGTGCGGCGGCTGACCGGTGCCGGGTTTAGCTGATTTTGCGGGCAGTATCGTACCCTTGAACCGATCGCCCAGCGCCTGACTGTAGTCATCAAATCGCTCTTTCTGGCAGAACCCATCACCTTCAAAGCAGTAGCCAAGTACCGTCAGGTCCTCATCTTCAAGCCGATCCTTGATGCAACGAAGCTCATCGGGGGCTATATGCATGCCACCCTTTTTACCAATCGGCAGCGATGGCTGGGATAACACAGGGGCAAGCACCGAAGGTTCAAGCATCAGGTTGAAGGCAAAGTTACCCGTAAAACACATCCCAATCGCGCCAACTCCCTTACCCCCGGAATGCTCATGGGCATGCCTGGCGAGGGCACGCAGCCAGTCCACAATCGGGCTCGATCTGTTGGCCGAGAACGCGTAGAACTCTCTGGAAATACACGCCTTAGCCATGGAGCCCAGCATATAGCCTGTCGTTGGGACTCTCCCCGCCTCTCCAAACATGTGCGGCATCCAGACCGTAAAGCCCTCTGCACATATCCGCCGGGCGAAATCAGCCACCAGCTGGTAGATGCCAGGAATCTCTGACATCACTATGACCGCCGGCCCTTCGCCCATCACGTAGACGTCCCTGGTTTTGCCAAGGAAGGTCAGCGACTCTTTGCGGAAGTCACTGAGCGGGTCAGGATGAATCAACAGCGCCTCTGGCATTGGCGGGTGCCTCAGGCAATCATGGTCAGACGTTCGTGGGCACCTACCATGCGGTGCTTAATATCAATGTCCTGGGGACAGGCACCGGTGCACGGGGCAGCACAGGTGACACATTTATCTGCCTGCTTATCCAGGGCAGCGTAGAGCAACATCGCCTCTTTCTCGTCGCCATAATCTTCGAAGTACATCCGATGACGTAGCACGTCATTGATGGGCAACGACTCCGGACAGCTATTCAGGCAATCACCACAGGATGAAAAACAATGAGTCCCCGCAATCAGGTGGTCGTATTTATCCAGCACCGCCACATCCGCGTCCGTTAATGACTGGCCAGAGGCATGCAGATACTCATCAAGATGCTCATTTTCAAAGAAAGAAACAACAAGACAGGAAACATTGGGATCTGAGTTGACCCACTTGAAGGCTGCCTGGGTATAAGACGTGGCGTCATCCTGAAACTCAACCATACCTTTGTGCTTGGCGCCCTTCAGGGTCTTCATCGCAACGATGCCGATACCATTTTCAGCGGCTCTTTTGATAATCTCCTGCTGCTTTGGCCACGCACCATGGTGATAGGCCAGCATCATCACATCAATCTTGCCGCTATCGATCGCCGCGTTAGCGACCTCTTCCAGATTAGGTGTGTGAGTCGATACGCCGAGGAACCGCACTTTGCCCTGCTCTTTCGCAATGTCATAGGCGATAAGCATATTGGGATCCATCAGACGCTCAACGGTGTCGCAGGCGTGCACATGCACAAGGTCCACATAGTCTGTCTGCAGCCTGCTCAGGCTATCATCAAGCGCGGCGAGATAATCTTCAGGCGTCGAGCCCTGTCGAACGTGTCCCTCTGAGGTACACCATTTCGTCACCACAAAAAGCTCTTCACGGTTTCTGTCCTTCAGGACATTACCAATCGTGGTTTCGGACATGGCGCCAGCATAATCAGGGGATGTATCAATATAGTTAATACCGCGGTCAAGTGCCTCTCGAAACAGGTCTTCCGGGTTGGTATGACGCATGATACGGCCCGTACCGATTGAGATGTCTGATACCATAAAACCAGTAGAGCCCAGTGGTTTCTTGCTGACGATCCGGGACCCTTTCCAGCTCTCATGTGCTGTCTCTGCGGTCAGCACTTCCTGACCAACCTCATTCATCATAGGTACCGTGGACTGCAGCCAGGGCGACATTTTCGCAACAACCGCAGCTGTGCCACCAAGCACCCCGCCCGTAACCGCCGCTCCACCCAACAGGAACTTTCTCCGTCCGCTGGGCTTATCTTCCACCGGCGCTTCACTACCCAGGTTTCGAGCCCAGATGACCGTCAGGACGATACTGGTCACCGCCGCTATCGCAAAGATGATAGATGGCGCCATTGGCACCATAGATCTGTCCATTCCCTCCATGGCTTCGTACAACCATGCACCAAGCCCAAAATAACCTAAAACAAACGTGACGACCCACGCCGCCAGAGTGATATTGCCGATATTCTTCATTCCGCTCTCCCGAACCCGTAAGTATCGAACTGATCTACTAGAGTGTTACCAGCTAATCACTCTAGCTCATTTCCATACCGATGTAATGTTGCAGGAATCGGGCTAAGTCACCGGGTGCTTCCACACGGATTTGCCCACCCGAGTCTGACAAACCACCGCCGGCTATATTCTTGTGTCAACCCTATGCCAAACTAGCTGCTGCCCCAATACGCGAGCCGTTATGTCACCCAAGTCCAACCAGGTCTCCATCACACTGGTATCGTTCCTTACCTACTTCATCCTTTCCGCCATGCTTGCACCAATTGGGATACTTTCGGGTCCCATGGCAGAACATTTCGGCCAGTCCATCACAGACGTAACCAAACAGTTCAGCTGGTTAACCGGCGGTATTCTGGTGGGTGCCGTCATCGCGCTGTTTATCTTTGACTGGATCAGCCTCAGAAAACTATTCATGGTGATCTACGGAATGGTCGCGCTGGTTTTATTCTCCTTTGTTACCGTCGATTCACTGGAAGCGGCCCGATACATTTTGGGGTTCGTCGGTATCGGTAGTGGCGTCGGGCTGGCGGGCGCCGCGATTACCATCTCGCATTCGTACAGCGAAGACCGACGCGCCTCTATGCTGGTCATCACCGATGGCTGCTTCAGCGTTGCTGGATTCGCGATTGCCTGGACTGCGACCTACCTCGTTGGCCGCGAATTTGGCTGGAGTTCAACCTACCAGCTTATTGGGTTCATTGCCGCCACGGTTGCCATACTCGCAGCCATTAGCAGGTTCCCAAACACATTGCCCGAGGAACACGCAGAGAACCCTTCTCCCTGGCCGCTCTCCGTCTGGCTCTGCGTGGTTTCTCTGTTCCTGTATACGCTCGGCCAGTATTCGATGCTGTTCTGGTTGCCAAACTATGCCACCACTATGCTGGGCGCCGAGACTGGACAAGCCGGAAGTCTGGTCGGTCAATTTTGGCTGGGTATGTTTTTCGCACAGGTTTTTGTCGCCTGGTGGGTACTTAAGGTCGGTGTGAGAAGATTGGTACTGATTGCTTCAGTCACCACGTTTTGTGGTTCCTTGCCGTTATGGAATGTCAGCGACATCGAATGGCTGATTGTCCTGGCCCTGGTATGGGGGTTCGCTAATCTCGCCATGCTGAAAGCAATATTGTCATTCGCCACCGAGATGGTCGAAGTACCAGGCGCCCGGCTGGTATCACTCCTACTGCTGGGCGCAACGGTCGGTACCGCTGTCAGCCCCTATGTCACCAGCCAGATTGTGGAATGGACCAACACCAAAACGATACTCCTGTTTGGAAGCGGCTGTTATGGGGCGTTGTTTTTATTGATGCTGGTTGCAAGAAAGCTGGATCCACGGGAGTCGAACGTCTCCATTCAGGATCAGTAACGCTCAGAGGATTACTTGATTTGTCCTGGAAAGAAACCTTTGAAACGCTGGCTACCTTGTGTCATGTGGCCATACTACCGCGACACAAGACAGCATCAGGTTGAAACACCTTCCCAATAAGGCGCGCGAAGTTTTCGCTTATTGATCTTACCCATGGTGTTGCGTCCAAGATCGTCCACAAAGTCCAATGTCCTCGGGCACTTATAGTGGGACAGTCGCTCACGACACCAGGCAATCATCGCCTCGGGTGAAGGCAAGTCCACGTCTTCCTTTGGAATGACCAACGCTTTGAGTTCCTCACCCATTTCCTTGTGAGGCACACCAATACAGGCGACATCGAGCACCGCCGGATGAT
>JABBBA010000307.1 GCA_018607685.1 K189A clade bacterium
AAGAAACTGGCTCGCCTGTTGACGAATTCGAGCCAACTGGCGCTCAACCACCTCAGCAGATTGCAGCTCTCTTTCGCTATCACGACCGCCGGGATCACCTATCATTCCCGTCGCACCGCCAACCAGGAGCAATGGCCGATGACCGGCCAATTGAAATCTTCTGAGCGCCAACAGTGGCACCAGGTTTCCAATGTGCAGGCTGTCTGCAGTCGGATCAAACCCGCAATAGACCGTTCTCACGCCCGACTCCAGATGGCTCACCAGCTCCTCGTCTGCGCTAAGCTGAGCGACAAGCCCTAATTCCCGCAACTGTTCAATAATGTTCATTTAATAACCATTAGTTCTAACCAACTCTACCAGTATAGCCAGCTGTGTATCGGTGCCAGCCCTTAATACGCGGGCAACATACCGTAAATCACAGCAAATTCAAGCAAGCAGCAATCAAGAACTGGACCGGCTGACTCATTCGCGACGGACCTTTCGTTCACCGGGCAGCGAAGGCTTCCATTATTTCTATATATTTTATATAGTTAGCGCCAGTATCTTAGACTTAACCGTAGGTAAGCACGCTACCTCTCTGCTTTTATGCATAGTTACCCTCAAACACATATGAAAGCCGCCCTGCTACTCGCTGCATTCCTGGCGGTCGTCATTACGGCATTGCCCGCCCAGCAGAGCGATTCGCTCCCCGAGGCACGTGTTTCCCTTGAGCTGGAAGTACCTGGGATCCCCGATGCCGTCAGCGTAAACGTACCGCCGGTTAAACAGGAACAGATGGAGGCCAGCACCAGTCGCTGGGTCAACCTGACGATCAAGCAGGGCGATAACCTCGCCCGTATTTTTCAGAGAAACAAGCTGTCTGCTTCAGATCTGCACAACATTGTGGCATTAGGCAAGCCGGTTTCGTCACTCAAAAAAATACTCCCCGGACAGGAACTAGGTTTCAAGATCACCTCCAGCGGCGAGCTTCTTGCCATTCGCTACAAAAAGAATGCTTTCGATACACTGTTGATTAACAGGCAGGACCAGACCTTCGTTGCCAACTGGGAGTCTGCGACCCCGGAAACAATTGTTGCCTTTGAATCAGCGACCATCACGAAAGATAACCCCTCCCTCTACCATGCAGGAAAGGCCGCGGGACTATCCGACAATATCATCATGAAACTGAGTCACATCTATCAATGGGATATCAGTTTTGCACTGGACCTCAGGGCCGGAGATTCGTTTAGCCTGATGTACGAAGAGATCTACGTCGACGGCGAAGTGGTCAAGGAAGGCAGCATCATCGCGGCTACGTTTACCAATATGGGAAAGCGACACGAAGCAGTTAGGTACACCGATATAGCGGGTCGCTCCGACTACTACACCCCAGAAGGTCTCAGTATGCGAAAAGCATTTCTAAGAGATCCGGTACATTTTTCCCATGTGAGTTCCTCGTTCAATCTGCGCCGCTTACACCCAATTCACAAGAAGGTAATGCCGCACCGCGGAATCGATTACGCGGCAAAACGAGGCACACCTGTGCTGGCTTCCGGTGACGGTAAAGTCACTATTCGAAGACAAAATAACGCATCGGGCAGATACGTCGTCATTCAGCATGGTGAGCAATACACGACTAAATACCTTCACCTGTCAGCGTTTGGCAAGGGCATCAAGCCAGGGCAGTCGGTTAAGCAGGGTCAGATAATAGGCTACGTTGGGGCCACCGGATGGGCGACGGCGCCACACCTGCACTACGAATTTCTGGTCGCCGGTGTACACCGAAATCCCAAGACGGTATCACTGCCGAAAGCCCTGCCCATCGCAAAAGATGAGCTGAAAAGGTTCAGGGATAGTGTATCGCCGGTACTGGCACGACTCGAATCGATTTCAGGTAAAGGGTACGCATCGCTACCCTCTAACAATCGCTCCAGTGGCGGCTAGATAGAGAAGGAATTCCCACAGCCACAGGTTGTCGCGGCATTCGGGTTTGTCACCACGAATCGTGAACCCTGTAAATCTTCGTGGTAGTCAACGACTGAGCCAACCAGATACTGGTAGCTCAAAGGATCAATCAGGAGCGCGACACCTGCTTTACTCACCTGGGTATCGTCTTCCTCGACATCTTCATCGAAAGTGAAGCCATACTCGAAACCGGAACAGCCTCCACCCGTAACGAATACGCGTAGTTTGAGGTTCTCGTTTTCCTCTTCTTCAATGAGCGCTTTCACCTTACCGGCGGCGGCATCTGAAAAGGTCATAGAGATTGGGTCAAATGTTGTTGCTTCCATAATCTATTAGATTGGGCCTTTTCTATTAAGTTTCAAGGGGAATCTACGTTGATTCTCGTGCCTAAGAGCTAGGCGGTCTGCTTCTTAACCGCTGTAACCGGTGCCACCACCTGTTCATCGGGCTTTTCTTCATCCAGCTTCTGTGCAGGCTTCGATGGCTTTGGGTCTGCTGCTTCCTGTTTACCATCCTGCAGATGAACCAGGTGCCCATCGACTCTCGAGCCCTGTACCATCTCGATCAGATGGTAATAGACATTCCCTTTTACTTCGGCTTTTGCCGCAAGTTCAACGTGCTTGTCCGACCGGATATCACCGAACACCTTGCCATTCACAATGACCCTGGGCACTCGAATCTCACCCCGGACACGGCCTTTTTCACTAATCCTGACCACAGCCTTGGATCCGGATTGGGCATATATATTCCCTTTTACAATCCCGTTCACCAATAGCTCGTCACTGAAATGCACATCCCCTACCAGCTCACAATTAGTGGCAACCAGCGTTGTTCCTGATTCACTTCGTCCTTCTTTCTTAAACATTCCTTACCCTCCGTTTAGCGGCCAGTCGAACTTTTTCTCCAACCGCTGAGCATTTGACCCTGATGATTGCGCCACAATCATAACCTCTCGGGGAACAAACCCTTCGGGGAGCTGCAATTCACCATTGATGTTCTGGAAATAGCGAAACCGGAACTTAATCGCTTCAGTTTTATCTTGATCCAACTCACTGATCTGAAATGTCTTTTCCAGGCCATCATCTTGTCCGAACAGGGATATTTGTACGCCACCCTGCACATAATCATGCTTGTCTACGACCTGGGTGAGCAGCAGCGAGTACTTAACTCTTCCAGGCACATTTGAGCTTACATCCAACCGCTCAATCCGAAGACCTTTATTCGCGACGTTGGGCAGCATAACGCCTTTATAAAAACTAATTTCTTCATCCTGCTCGGCCAGCAGGTTCTGCAGGTTTTCAATCGTGTGCCTGACTTCCTCGTTGGCCCTGTTATCAATCTCACCACCGACGGTAAGATCGGCAATTTGCTGCCTCATTTCGCTGACCCTGGCCCTGGATTCAGCCAACTGCTTGATGATCAGGTCCTTTTCCCGGACCACCTCGACTTTTAGCTCAAGACCCTGATTGTTCCCGAATTGGTAGGTCAACCAGCTAAACGCAGCCAAAGCCAACAAAAAAGCCAGGAAAATCATAGCTTTATACAGAGGCCGGTACGGTACTACGACCATCTGATGCTGTTTACTACCTTTCACTGCTGCCATAGCTGCCGCGAGGGAACTTACAAAATTGGCCGTATAGTTTATCACAATTAGATAAACTTCAGCCCTGATAGTGTTTCACCGATACTTTCCGTTACCGTATGCTGTACTTCAAGCATCTGTTTTTGCTCACTTTTATGAAACGTCGAGTTGTAGTTACGTTATGAAGCCGTTCAAACTTTCCATCAGGACGTTCCGGCGGCAACTCGCCTCCATCGATTCCGTACCTCAGTTCGCTATTCTGGGACTTGCCTCCGGCTTTCTGACCGGCCTGGTTATTATCGCCTTTCGTCTCGCTATTGAATGGCCACTAGACCAGCTTCTTGAAGACGGTCCTGAAAGTTTTGAGACCCTCGATCCAGTCCTGGCTTTTTCATTGCCGGTCGCCGGCGCAGTACTCCTGGTCGTGATTTTTGCAATGCTGTCTAAACCAGATCGGCGCGTCGGGGTTGTTCACGTCATTGAACGACTTGCCAGGCACCAGGGCCACATGCCACTCAGAAATGCGATAGTCCAGTTCATCGGGGGGGTCGTCGCCCTCGCTTCGGGACAGCCCGGA
>JABBBA010000277.1 GCA_018607685.1 K189A clade bacterium
AAACCATACGCCGAAGCCATCGCCAATGGTGAGGCGATCAATCGCTGTCCACCCGGAGGCGAACAGACAATTACGTCCCTCGCGAACCTGCTCGGACGCGAACCCCTCCAGCTCGATGATGAATGTGGGGAGTTTACCCCGCCAATGCTTGCTGTTATCCGGGAAGAAGAATGCATCGGGTGCACCCTGTGTATCGCTGCCTGTCCGGTCGACGCGATCGTCGGCGCACATCAGCTGATGCACACGGTCATTGCATCTGACTGCACCGGCTGCGATCTCTGCAGGGATCCCTGCCCGGTAGACTGTATTGACCTGATTGAAATCCCCGGTGACGAGATCCAGGCAGACTTTCGTGAACACCCGATTCCCTGCATCAATTGCGGCGAGTGCAGCGAGGTATGCCCGCGAGACCTGCAACCACAACTTCTTTACTGGTTCAGGGAAAACGGCGAACAGACTAATGAACTGAACCTGGATGACTGTATCGTGTGCGGACTGTGCGATAACGTCTGTCCGAGTGAAATACCTCTTACCTATACTTTCAAACTCGCCAAACAGAGAAAAACACAAGCAAGGAAAAAGGAACAGCTGGCCACTGAAACCGAACAGCGTTACCTGGTCCGGGAAGCCCGCGTCGCCAGTACAAGTCAACGGGTCGCCAACCGCCCCAGCAAATCCGACCGACAACTTTTGCTGGATGCAGCCATGAGCGATACAAAAAAAGCCTTGAGCGGTGAACAGCCATGAGCGGTAAACAGCCTTGAGCGGTAAACAGCCATGAGCGGTATACAGCCGTGAGCGAAAAAACCATGAACGGTAAAAAAGCAACGGGTGGAAACAAAACAGCCCGCATCATGCACATCACACTGCTGGCCCTGCTGCCGGGGTTTGCCGTTTTTACGTGGCATTTTGGTATTGGGATATTACTCAACGTGACCATTGCAGTAGTGACCGCCGTCATCTGTGAAGCATTGATATTAACACTGCGTTCCAGACCCCTGGACTCACTGGCCGATGGTACGGCGGTCCTGACCGGCGCCCTGCTGGGGCTTTGCCTGCCGCCTCTACTCCCTTTCTGGATGGTGTCGATAGGGACAGGTTTTGCCGTTATCTTTGGTAAACACCTCTACGGTGGCTCGGGAAACAATCTGTTTAATCCAGCGATGGTCGGATTCGCCATGTTGATTATTTCCTTTCCCCTGGCAATGTCTCACTGGCCCGCCGCGGGCACCACGGACAACGCCAGCAGTTTCGCCGCAAAACTGAACACCCAGGCTGCCCAGGAACACTATGACGGGATAACGGCTGCTACCCCCCTCGATGCCTACAAGTTCCGAATCGCGGCCACCAACGATGAGTTCTTTTCAGCGGCAGGAACACAGGAAAACAACTGGCAAACCTGGGCGAGCATCAACCTGGCATTTCTTATCGGCGGCCTGTTCCTGCTTTACCGCAGACTCATCCCGTGGCAGATACCGGCCTCATTTCTGGCAACAATTGGGGCACTCTCACTGGTGTTTTATGACGGCGGCTCTTCCGTGAGCCTTGGTTCGCCGGCATTTACGTTGCTTACCGGGGCCACCATGCTGACTGCCTTTTTTATCGCCACGGACCCTGTGACCTGCCCCGGCCACAAGAAAGGCTTGCTGGTATTCGGGGCGGGCGTTGGCCTGGTCGTCTTCATTATTCGATCCTGGGGCGCGTACCCCGAAGGCGTCGCGTTCGCAATACTTCTGATGAACGCGACGGCGCCATTGATTGATCATGTGTTTGTCCTTCGCAAGCAATCCACGTTGAAGCGCACATGAATATCCACGCAGCCACCTACATGAAGATCCTGAAACCAACGCTGCTGGCACTCACCTGCGCCCTTCTCCTGGCGTTTACCAATCAATTTACCCAGGTGACCATCGAATCCAACCAGCGCCACTATGAGGAGCGAGTACTCCGGGAGATGGTGAACGGCGCAGCGCTGGAGAAATCAGCCAGCGGTTACAGGGTGTACCGCAACGGCACCCAAATTGGCACCATTGAACCGTTCATCACCACACGAGGTTACAACGGACAAATCGACCTGCTGATTGCACTAACCAGTAACAGAGAAGTCATCTCTGTTCGGGTCACACATCATGAGGAAACCCCCGGCATCGGAGATAAAATTGAGCAGGATGTCTCGGGCTGGATACACCAGTTTGCAGGAAGGTCCGCCCACGACACTAACTGGATGCTATCCCCCGGAGGTGATATCGATGCCATTTCAGGCGCCACGATTACGTCCAGAGCAGTGACCAGCGCGATCGCCGAGGTACTTTCCGAATGACGGCCATCAACCTTGCGAAAGAGGGATTGTGGAAAAACAATCCTGCACTGGTTCAACTGCTGGGGCTTTGCCCCCTGTTGGCAACGTCCAATTCATTTGCGACCAGCCTTGGACTTGGCCTGACGACTCTTGTTGTCCTGACTCTGTCAAACTTCACCATCAGTCTGGTGCGCGGACTACTCGATGACGAGACCCGGTTACCGGTCCAGATCCTGGTGATTGCTACCTTCGTCACCCTGGCAGATCTTAGTCTGCAGTACTGGTTCTTCGACATGCACCAGCGTATCGGGCTGTTCGTTGCCTTGATTGTCACGAACTGCACCCTGCTTGGCAGGGCCGAGGCATTTGCATCAAAGAACCCCATCATCTCATCAACCTTTGACGGTCTGATGATGGGTACAGGCTTTCTGTTGGTACTGCTCCTCATGGGCACCATTCGCGAGATCGTTGGCAACGGAACGCTATTCACCAACCTTCACCTGCTAACGGGAACCCCTGACATGTCTATTCAGATCGCGGACAGTGGATTTTTGTTGCTGGCCCTTCCCCCTGGCGCATTCCTGACACTGGGTTGCCTGATCGCGTGTAAGAATGTCATCGATGGAGCTTTAAGATGAACGCTGAAAAAAGAGTAGAAATCCTGACGCGCCTGCGAACAGAAAACCCAAACCCGAAGACTGAACTCAGATACAACTCCGTCTTTGAACTGTTGATATCGGTGATCCTGTCGGCCCAGGCAACGGACGTGAGCGTCAATAAGGCCACGGAGAAACTTTACCCCGTCGCCAATACGCCGAAAGCCATCGCGGCACTCGGGCTCGCCAAGCTTAAAAGTTATGTGAAAACGATTGGCCTGTATAACGCCAAGGCCGCAAACATCATCAAGACGTGCAAAATTCTGATCAACGAGCACGACTCTGAGGTACCCAGGACAAGAGAGGAGCTGGAAGCACTGCCCGGTGTGGGCAGGAAAACCGCCAATGTGGTGCTCAACACCGCCTTCGGCGAACCCACCATGGCGGTGGATACCCACATCTTTCGAATCTCAAACCGCACGAAATTCGCACCTGGAAAAAATGTGCTGCAGGTCGAAAAGAAATTATTGAAAGTCATCCCGGATGAATTTATCCGGGACTCACATCATTGGCTGATTCTTCACGGTCGATACATTTGCACCGCAAGGAAACCCCGGTGCGGCGCCTGTGTGATCTCTGACCTCTGTGAATTCAAGGACAAGACCGAGCTCGACTGATCTTTTTTTATTCAGCTGAAGGCTCAATTCAGCTGACGGCTCAGTTCAGCTTGCGGCCCAGCTTGGTGGCGAGTTTCAGTCGCAGCGCATTCAGCTTGATAAACCCACCCGCGTCCGACTGGTCATAGGCACCGGCATCATCCTCAAAGGTGACAATATCAGCGTCATACAAACTATCCGTTGCTGATTCCCGGCCGACGACAATGACGTTGCCCTTGTAAAGCTTGAGCCGTACCTTGCCGTTCACGTTCTCCTGGGAATCATTGATCAGCGCCTGAAGCGCCTTTCGCTCCGGTGACCACCAGTAACCGTTATAGATGAGCGATGCATATCTCGGCATCAGTTCATCTTTCAGGTGAGCCAGTTCACGGTCCAGGGTGATGGATTCAATTGCACGGTGCCCTTTCAGCAGGATTGTGCCACCGGGGGTCTCGTAACAACCACGCGCCTTCATGCCTACATAGCGATTTTCAACGATATCTACTCGGCCAATGCCGTTAGCGCCACCCACCGTGTTTAGCTGCGCCA
>JABBBA010000123.1 GCA_018607685.1 K189A clade bacterium
GCTCTGTACCCTGTACTACTTTGTTTGCGCCTTTTTAGCGGCCTCTTGCTTCCAGGGCGGCTACTGCCGGTAGGGTTTTTCCTTCTACGAACTCGAGGAAGGCGCCGCCACCGGTCGAAATATATGAAATCCTGTCGCTGAGCTGAAACTGGTCGATAGCAGCTAAGGTATCGCCCCCTCCGGCCAGCGAGAATGCCTGACTCTCGGCAATGCTAAGGGCCAGTGCCTTCGTGCCGGCCGCAAACTGCGGAATCTCGGAAACGCCGACCGGGCCATTCCATAGAATAGTTCCAGCCTTGGCCATCATCTCACAGATCGCCGCTGCGCTATCCGGACCAATGTCCAGGATCATTTCGTCGGTTTTAACATCATGAACCGATTTGGTAACAGCGGTTGCGGTAGCTGACAGTTCGGTTGCTACCACCACGTCCGTCGGCAACGGAATATGAACCCTGTCCAACAACTGTTTCGCCGCACCAATAAGGCCAACTTCACAGAGGGATTGGCCAACATTAATTCCGGTCGCTGCCAGAAATGTATTGGCTATGCCGCCGCCCACCACCAGCGAATCTACCTTCTCTACCAGAGAGTTAAGAACCTCCAGCTTTGTAGAAACCTTGCTGCCACCAACGATGGCCGTCATGGGCCTCGCTGGATTAGCCAATGCTTTTCCCAACGCCAACAGTTCAGCGGACAGCAACGGGCCGGCACAGGCAACCGGCGCTAAACGGGCAACACCTTCTGTGCTGGCCTGCGCCCTGTGCGCAGTACCGAAGGCGTCCATTACAAAGATATCGGCCAGTGCCGCCAACCGTTTTGACAGGCTTTCAGCATTGCTTTTTTCCCCGGCATTGATGCGAATGTTTTCAAAAAGGACGATGTCCTCATTCCCAAAATCTACGCCATCCAGATAATCTGTTTCCAGCCGAACTGTCAGTCCTGATAGCTCAGAAATCTTTGCAGCAATGGGTGCCAGACTCATACCTGGCTGCTGATCGATCGGCAGACCTTCTTCCGGTCTTCCGAGGTGCGACATTACCATCACCTTGGCACCCTGCTTAACCGCATAGGCAAGCGTTGGCAGGGCCGCCCGAATCCTGGCGTCACTGATTACCCTGCCACCCTCGATGGGTACATTCAGGTCCTCACGAATGAGAACACGCTTATCGCGAATATTCAGGTGTTCAAAGTGCAGTATGGCCATCGCCTAGGACAACCCTTTTACCTTGTCGACGACATTCTCAACCGTAAACCCGAAATGTCTAAGCAAATCACCGCCGGGCGCACTCGCACCAAAACTTTCCATTCCAACAACCGCACCATCCAGCCCAACCCACTTTCTCCAGTAGTCAACGTGTGCCGCTTCAATGGCAACTCGTTTTCGGACAGCGTTTGGCAACACCTGCTCCTGATAGCTGGCATCCTGCTGTTCAAATACCTCAACACAGGGCATAGACACAACTCTGACTGAAATACCTTCTGCCCCAAGCGCTTTGGCACTCTCTAACGCAAGACCCACCTCAGAGCCGGTCGCGATCAGAATATTCTCGGGTGCGCTATCGGTCTCAAATAATACGTAGGCACCCTTCGCGATATTGCCGAATTGCTCTTCTGTTCTGTTCTGCGTTGCCAGGCCCTGACGACTGAACACCAGCGCGCTGGGACCATCATTGTTTTCAATGGCATGTTTCCAGGCAAACACGGTCTCAACGGTATCGCAGGGTCGCCATACCGTCATATTTGGGGTTCCCCGAAGATTGGCCAGTTGCTCAATGGGTTGGTGGGTAGGCCCATCTTCACCCTGCCCGATAGAATCGTGGGTATAAACAAGAATGTTGGGTATGCCCATCAGGGCAGACATACGTGCCGCATTTCGGGCATATTCCATGAAAATCAGGAAAGTGCCGGAAAATGGTCGAAGACCGCCATGTAACGCAATGCCATTGCCAATCGCGGTCATACCAAATTCACGGACGCCATAGTTGATGTAATTGGCATCCTGATTGTTACTCGCCATTGGGTTTGCGTCAGGCCAGCTGGTGCAGTTTGAACCAGACAAGTCCGCTGATCCCCCCAACAACTCAGGCAGGATTGAAGCCATCCTGGCAATCACTTCACCGGAGGCACTACGAGACGCTACTGTGCGCTCATCCCCCTGCATGTCTCTCGCCATGGTCTCCATTGCGTCGTGCCAGTCGTTGGGCAGTGCGCGGGACATGGTACGTTCAAGCTCAAAGGCGAGGTCGGGATGCGAGTCTTTATACTCCGCAAAGCGCTGTCGCCAGCCACTCTCAGCATCAGCCCCTTTTTGTCGACAGTCCCATGCCGCATAAACGTCTTCAGGTATTTCAAATGGAGCATGCGTCCAGCCAAGTGCTTCACGGGTCAGGGCAATTTCGTCCAGCCCAAGCGGAGAGCCATGACTTGCGGCGGTTCCCTGCTTATTTGGAGAACCAAACCCAATCTGGGTTTTGCAACAAATGATGCTTGGGCGCTCATCTTTCTGGGCCGCCAGGATTGCTGCCTGGACAGCGTCGCGATCATGTCCGTCTACGTCAGGTATGACGTGCCAGCCATAAGCCTCAAAACGTCCCGGGGTATTGTCTGTAAACCATCCATCTATCTTGCCATCAATCGAAATGCCATTGTCATCGTAGATGCAGATCAGCTTCGAGAGACCCAGCGTCCCCGCCAGTGAAGCAGTTTCATGAGAAACACCTTCCATCAGACAACCATCGCCAGCAAAGACGTAGGTAAAATGATCAATGATATTGAAATCTTCACGATTAAAACGAGCGGACAGTATCTGTTCCGCTATTGCCATTCCCACAGCGTTGGCAAAACCCTGACCCAGTGGGCCGGTCGTCGTCTCAACACCAGGGGTCTCACCATATTCCGGATGACCAGCGGTTATCGAACCAAGCTGCCGAAAATTCCTGAGCTCATCCATCGACAGGTTATAGCCGGTCAGGTGAAGCAGGGAATATAGCAACATAGAGCCATGGCCATTGGAGAGCACGAAACGATCTCGATTCAGCCAGCCTGGATTCGCGGGGTTGTGGCGCAGGATATCTGTCCACAGGACTTCGGCGATATCGGCCATACCCATGGGAGCGCCGGGATGACCACTCCCCGCTTTTTGGACCGCATCCATCGACAGGGCACGCACTGCATTGGCAATCTTGGTTCCGTTCATAGAAAAACCGGGGCTGAAAATTCGCGGGTATTCTCTCCTACGCTTACCTAATCATCAATGGCAGGGTTCTCCGATTGAGCGATATTTGTGATCAGGATGAGGGATTATCACCTGGGCTTGCTGGGAAACCATATCCGGGACGAGTAGAATGGCGAGCTTTTGTCACGAACAAGTAGAGAACAGTCTATGACAGTAAACAGCAGTTTCACCTCGGAATCCGTTTCAGAGGGTCATCCGGATAAGATGGCCGACCAGATCTCTGATGCCATTCTTGACGCCATTATCAGCGAAGACAAAGACGCCCGCGTTGCCTGCGAAACCATGGTGAAGACCGGTATGGTGATCCTTGCCGGTGAAATCACTACTGAAGCCTGGGTGGATCTGGAAGATATTTGTCGAGCTGTGATCCTGGATATTGGCTACGACAGTTCTGACGTTGGTTTCGATGGCGCCTCCTGCGCCGTAATCAATGCCATTGGCAAACAGTCTCCCGATATTGCTATGGGCGTCGATGAAGGCGACGGCAAGGAGCAAGGTGCCGGTGACCAGGGGCTTATGTTTGGCTATGCCTCCGATGAAACCGATGTGCTCATGCCAGCACCCATCACGTATTCGCACCTACTTGTCCAAAAACAGGCGGAAGTCCGCAAGTCAGGAAAGCTGTCTTTTCTGAGGCCTGATGCGAAAAGCCAGATTTCGTTCAGATACGACACCGATGGCAACCCCGTCGCCATTGATGCTGTCGTGTTATCTACACAACATTCTCCGGATGTTTCGCTCAAGGACCTGCAGGAAGCGGTCATGGAAGAAATCATCAAGCCCGTGCTACCGGAAAACTGGCTTCACAGTGATACAAAATACTTTATCAATCCAACCGGTAACTTCGTTATTGGCGGCCCGG
>JABBBA010000096.1 GCA_018607685.1 K189A clade bacterium
CTGCAGTCGCACCCAATTTTTGAGCACGCCATGGTAATGGCCAAGATGTAAACGACCGGTCGGGCGCATTCCGGAAAGGACACGTTTTTGGGCATCGATTTGGCTCACAGATTCTCCAGTTTCAAGCGCATTTCAGGGATAGATGACAAAATAAAAATACGACGACGATGCGTGTCTGGAAGTGATCTACAACAGTGGGGTTCGTTCAAAATAATTCGTAGCCGGTTTTGATCAATATTATACTGAAGCAGGGCAATGCTGTCGTGCTTTTTAACGTCCAGCTTTATACAAACAGACTGGTGTCACCCATCCCCTCACGTACGATAACCGGATAATCCTCCTCCATACTGACAACCGTGGTTGTTTCAAGCCCGCAATATCCCCCATCGATGATCAAATCAACCTGATGTTCCATCATGTCGCGGATCTCGTCCGGGTCAGTCAACGGGTAATCATCCCCCGGCAGTATCAGTGTTGTGCTCATGATGGGTTCACCCATCTCTGCCAACAGGGCCCGGCAAATCTCATTATCCGGTACCCTGAGGCCAATGGTTTTCCGTTTGTCGTCGACCAGACGCCTCGGAACCTCGCGAGAGGCAGGCAAAATAAAAGTATAGGGACCGGGGGTTGCAGCCTTTATCTGTCGGTAGGCCGAATTATGCACCTTGGCATAAATGCCCAGGGCTGACAGGTCAGCACACACCAGCGCAAAATGATGGTCACGCTGCAGGCGACGGATATCCCTGATTCGATCGATAGCCTTTTTGTCTCCGATGTGACAGCCCAGCGCGTAGGCAGAATCTGTGGGATACACGATGACGCCGCCCTTATTCAAAATTTCCACGGCCTGGTGAATCAGACGATGCTGGGGATTCACCGGGTGGATACGAAAAAATTGACTCATGGACAATAGCGCCGGGGCACGAAAAGGCGACCATTTTAATCACACGGCAACCGGATCGCCATCACTAAGATAGCTTCTCTACGCCCTGCCACGTCCAGATTCCTAATAGGCGGGAAAATGCATTAAGATGGCGTCCTGTTTGTACTGACCAGATAACCATGCGCCAATTCATAGAATTTGTCCCGATAGCACTTTTTGTTGCCGTGTATTTCACGACGAAGGATATATACCTCGCCACAGGCATTTTGATGGGCGGTGTGTGCATACAGGTTGGGTTTGAGTATTACCAGGACAAGGCCGTCAGCAAACGAACGATAATGGTGTTCGCCGTCGTGATTCTGGCCGGTACGGCCACCCTTGTTTTTCAGAACGAGGTCTTTATCAAATGGAAGCCCACCGTCGTCAACTGGCTGTTCAGCGTTGCCCTGATTGGTGGCCAACTGCTTTCCAAAGACAATCTGCTAAAGAAAATGCTCGGCGAGCACATGGCGTTGCCCGATCACGTCTGGCGCAATCTCAACTATGGCTGGGCGCTCGGTTTCTTTATCGCCGGTGCACTGAACCTTATCGTCGCTTACGGTTTCAGTACTGACATCTGGGTAAGCTACAAACTGATTGGCGGTTTTGCCATTACGCTCTTCTACATGGTTATTACCATGGTATACCTCGTGAAAGGTGGCTATGTGAGCGACGCCGAAGAAGAACCCGCAGAATCAACTGACTAGATACAGAGAACCAAGCATGCTCTATGCCATCATCAGCGAAGACATCCCTAACAGCCTTGAGAAGCGCAAAGGCGCCAGACCGGCTCATCTTGAGCGGATACAGGCCCTGGTAGACGAAGGCCGAGTTGTCATCGCCGGACCTCATCCCGCCATCGACACAGAAGACCCTGGCGAAGCCGGTTTTACAGGTAGCCTGGTGGTAGCCGAATTCAGCAGTCTGGAAGAAGCACAGGCCTGGGCGGAGGCAGACCCTTATGCGGCCGCCGGTGTTTATGCCCGGGTAACCGTTAAGCCGTTCAAAAAGGTTCTTCCCTAATATGTTGCCAAGACTAACTTTCATCGGGGTATTGCTGGCCAATTTGCTGATGATCACCGCGTTACTCACGACCAGCCAACTCTCGATGGCTGATGAAGTTTACGTACGCGACACCCTTTATGTACCCCTGCGCGGCGGCCAGTCAAACGAGCACAGAATTCTCCATCGGGGCCTTAAAAGCGGCACCACCCTGGAGCGCCTCGAAACGAATGAGGAAACCGGCTTTACACGTGTCCGCACAGATAATGGTCTTGAGGGTTGGCTTCAAACCCAATACCTGGTGGACGAACCCATCGCCAGTACGCAACTGGAAGGTGTGAAATCCGAGATGGTGTCACTGGATGCAGAACACCAGCAGACACTGCTCAGCCTGAGAGAGGCCAGGGAAGTAAAAGAGGCACTGGTCAGTGAGCAGGAAAACCTGGCGGATCAGAACGCCCGTCTCGTTGAGGACCTGGCAGCGATCACCACGCTTTCAGCTAACGTCATTGCCATTGATGAACAAAACAAGCAACTGAATGAAGATCGTGAAGCCCTGCTTCAGGAGATCAAAGACCTGAACCAACTGACTGAAGCCCTATCGGATGATCGCGCGCAGGAATGGTTCCTTCGCGGCGCCGGTACTGTACTGGTTGGACTTCTGTTTGGGTTCTGGCTTGGTCGGCGTATCTACAACAAGCGCGGTACGAGTGGCTGGACATGAAAACGGACCTTTCAGTCAACCTGAACAAGGTTGCACTTATTCGAAATTCTCGGGACACAACCATACCCAGCGTCGTTGATGCTGCAGTGACCTGCATAAAGGCAGGCGCACAGGGCATTACGGTTCATCCCAGACCCGATATGCGCCATATCCGTCCTTCCGATGTCTTTGACCTTGCGGAGTTGCTCAACCGGCCTGAGTACTCGGGCATCGAATTCAATATTGAGGGCAATCCCTTCGCCGGCGCGGAAGAAAATGGTTATCCCGGTTTCATGGAACTGGTTGATGCCGTAAAACCTGACCAATGCACGCTGGTACCTGATGACCCAAACCAGCTAACGTCGGACCATGGCTGGAATCTCACCGGGGAATCCAATCGCCTCAAACCGCTTGTGGAAAAACTTAAAGCCGACAATATGCGGGTCAGCTGCTTTATGGACCCGGACCATGAGCAACTCAAACTGGCAAGCCATCTGGGCACGGACCGTGTTGAGTTCTATACCGGACCCTATGCAGACCAGTACGGAGCACCCGAGGGGGACAGTATCCTGCAAACCTTCGTCGACGCCGGGGCCGTTGCCGTCTCACTTGGGCTTGGTATCAACGCCGGGCACGACCTGAACCAGGACAATCTCGCCAGGTTCTGCCGCGAGGTTCCTGACGTAGCAGAAGTCTCTATAGGCCACGCCATCATTACCGATGCACTGTGGATAGGCCTGGCTGAAACCGTCGCAAGGTATCGAAAAATCCTGGATTCGATCTAGACAGTCTATTTCAGGGGGCAGGTCTTGATATTTCCCTTCCCACCGTGAATCAGTATGATGTGCGCTCCAAAGCTAACCTCAAGATCACCATGTCAATAATAAAAAAAATCGTCATCTCCATTGTTATCGGTCTCATTGCATACGAGATCACTAAATTATCCCTGAACGGCGGCATCCAGATTCCTGACACCACGCCGGAAATCAGTCTGCTACTACTGTTTATTGCAACATCATTTGTCTCCCTGTTTCTTGGCGGCGGCAGCGCTGGCGCAGGTGCAGATGAAAGTGCAGAGGAAAGTTCATATGAAGATACTGATGAGGGCAGCGATGAAAGCTCACGCCAGTACGATGACTCCGATCGCGAGATGGGCACCGTAAAGTGGTTCAACGTTCGCAAAGGCTACGGATTCATCACCCGGGATGCAGGCGATGACGTCTTTGTCCACTTCCGTAACATTGAAGGCAAGGGTCGTCGCGCTATCGAAGAAGGACAACGTGTTTCCTTCGTCGTTACAACCGGAGACAAGGGTTTGCAGGCTGACGAGGTCTCACCCGCCTAGGAGGCGCTCCCGCAATGCCTGACATTATGCTGCTTGGCGTCGAGGAACAGGTATTGTCATTGGAAATTGACGAAAACCCTGCGGACAATTTCCC
>JABBBA010000167.1 GCA_018607685.1 K189A clade bacterium
CACCGGAAGTCCAGATTTTCTGTCCGTTGATGACCCAGTCATCTCCGTCTTTCTCTCCTTTCATTCGAAGTGCGGCGAGGTCAGAACCTCCGGCGGGTTCACTAAAGAGCTGGCACCAGACCTCTTCGCCACTGGCGAGTTTCGGAATGTACTGCTTGTTCTGTTCTTCAGTCGCCCAGGTCATCATCGTCGGTGCGCACATTCCGTGACCGATAGCAAAAATACTGTCAGGTGTGTCGAACTTCGCTTCTTCCTGGTTCCAGATGACCTGGTCAATGGCGCTCGCATCACGGCCGCCATGTTCCTTTGGCCATCGGATGCATGCCCAGCCCGCATCGTATTTTCGTTTCTGCCAGAACTTGGACCGACCCATATAATCAAGGCCTTCAAGTTCTGCTGCTGTTGGGATGTTTGCCGATAGCCAGGTTCTGACTTCTACTCGGAATGCGGCTTCTGCTTCTGTGTCGTTAAAATCCATGTTTCTCTCCTCAAATTTGAGTCAGCAACTCATCGAGTTGCTATGCAGCTCGCTGCTTCTCGATAGCGGTAATAAGTTTGTCCTGCCAGGTGGCTTCGCTGCCGATATTGGTCGCGAGTAGCTTGGATCGCCGGTAGGGAAACTGGCAGTCAAACTCCCAGGTGAATCCCATGCCACCGTGTGTCTGGACGTTTTCTTTGGAGGCGAAATAGTAAGCCTGAATAGCAGAGACCCTGGCGGTTGCAGCAGCAACCGGTAGTTCGTCTGCGTCGGTACTGATCGCCCAGGCACCGTAGTAACAGTTAGATCGGGCCAGTGTATTTTTCACATAGATGTTGGCGAGCTTGTGTTTGATCGCCTGGTACGTCGCAATCGGTCGGCCGAACGCGAATCGTCCCATGGCGTATTCTTTAGCCATGTTTAACGCAGTATCACAGCCGCCAACCTGTTCCCATGCAAACAGCACGGCGGCGCGGTTGAGTATTGTCTGAGCCAGTGACCAGCCTTCACCCTCGTTGCCAAGCAGCTGTGCGTCAGCGGCATTGAGCGTCAACTTTGCATGTGAACGGCTCGGGTCAATCGTCGTGATACTTTCGCGAGATACGCCATTTTGGTCCAGGTCGACGATGTAAAGACTTGCCCCATCGCCTGTATTCGATTTGCCAACCACAATCGCGAAGTTAGCGATATCACCATCGGCCACCGGAATCTTCACGCCGGTGATTGATGATCCGTCTGCTTTTGTCGTCAAGGATGCAGCGCTGGCCTGACCGGCGGATTCACCGAGGGCGAAGCAACCGATAGAGGTGCCCGCTGCCAGGCCAGGCAGGTATGCCTGTTTTTGTTCTTCCGAGCCTGCTAACAGGATTGCCTCGGTTGCCAGATAAACGGAAGAGGAAAAGGGGATTGGCGCCAGGGCGCGGCCCAGTTCCTCAGCGATAACAGATAGTTCGAGGTATGAAAGACCAAGCCCGTCGTATTCCTCCGGGATGACAGTGGCGGTCCAACCCATCTCAGCAACCTTTTTCCAGAGGTCGGCATCATAGGGCTCATCTCCATCGAGGACTCTCCTGACAACTGCCATGGAGCAGTTGCTGGCCAGAAACCCCTGCGCCTGTTCACGCAGCAGGTTCTGTTCCTCTGAAAATTCGAAGTTCATGGTTTTCTCCTTTATTAAGCTGGTATTCGTACCGGCAGATCAGTAATGCCGTGTATAAAGTTGGATCGAAGGTATCGGGGTTCACCGACGACCTCGATATTATCGAAACGTTTCAGGATTTCTTCCCAGAGTACGTTTAGCTGCATTTCTCCGAGACGATTTCCCACGCAGCGGTGTATGCCAAACCCGAAGGACAGGTGTTGTCTGGGATTTAAGCGATCGATAATGAACTGGTTTGGATTCTCGATAACGGATTCATCTCTATTACCGGAAATGTACCACATGACGACCTTGTCACCCGCTGCGATCTGTTTGCCGCCCAGCTCTGTTGGTTGTATCGCAGTACGACACATATGAGCTACCGGGCTCTGCCAGCGAATGATCTCTGGCACCATCTTTGGTATGAGTCCGGGATTCGCCCGGAGCTTAGAATACTCGTTCTGGTGTTGGTTCAACGCCAGGACACCGCCGGAAATCGAGTTTCGGGTTGTATCATTCCCGCCGACGATCAATAACAGCATATTGCCCAGGAACTCATTGGGTGACATGTTTTTGGTTGATTCACCGTGAACCAGCGTGG
Source organism: K189A clade bacterium (assembly GCA_018607685.1). Classification (GTDB taxonomy): domain Bacteria; phylum Pseudomonadota; class Gammaproteobacteria; order Pseudomonadales; family Azotimanducaceae; genus UBA9659. The sequence continues at coordinate 2,218 of JABBBA010000167.1, forward strand.
AGATTAAATCTGTTCCGGGCGTCGAACTGTTTTGGCGCTCTTTCCATACGGCATCAAAGTACTCAAAGCACTTCCATAGTTCCTGAAAGCCCTCTTCAGGGGTTGCAAATACGTCAGGGTTTCCCAGGTTTTCAACCGTATCTGACCAGTGAATCAATTTGTGCCGGTCTTCCTGGGGAACACCAAAAATAGTAGCCAGCATTTGACCGGTGAGCTCTACGGACACTTTCCGAACCCAGTTAAACTCTTCGTTTCTTGGCAGATTATCCAGAATGTTGCCGGCACGTTCCCTGATCAATTCTTTTAGTTCCTGTAGCCGCGTGGGTGTGAAGGAGGGCGCAACGACGGCTCGCTGTTCATCGTGTTTTGGTGGATCCTGCATGATGAACATGGGCAGGTGAAACATTGAGTTCTCGTCCGGGTTTTCTGCGGGCCGGCCACCCATACGGATACCGCCGTTGTTAATGTCTGACGAAAAGACATCATGATGCGTGTCTACGTGCATGATGTCCTGGTATCGGGTGACGGACCAATAGGGCCCGGACATGCTGTCGGCACAATAGTGCACCGGGTCTTCCGCTCGCAGGCGCTCAAAGTACGGCCAGAATTTGTCATGCTCAAAGAGTGAGGGGTGTGCCGGGTCCAGCTGATCCAGTGGGAGGGCATATGGGTCGACGTTCACATCGATCGACCATTTTTCACGGGCCTCGGCGTTGGTTAACGGCCGTTTCTCTTCGGTATCTGGCGTGTTGTTTTCTGGCATTCGATGCGCTGGATTACAGACAGGAACCCAATACTAGGGAAACTCCGTTTAAGTATCCATAGCTCCAGAAGTCTGTCCTTGTACAGTTTGACTGTGCAATCTCTAACAGGTAGCTTGCGTTCTTTCTTTTTAGTCAGGATATGACCCTTGAATTTCGATTTTTCCGATGACGACAAGATGGTTCAGGACCAGATAAACCGGTTTCTTCGCGACAACTGCGGTATCAACGAGTTTCGCGCTGTAATTGAAGGAGACGCCACCTATTCAGAAAAGGTCTGGCGTGGCCTGTCCGAGATGGGTGTGCAGGGTACCGCAATCCCTTCTGCCTATGGGGGTGTTGAAGCGGGATACCTGACCCTTTGCCTGGCGGCCAGGGAGCTCGGTGCACATCTGGCGCCGGTCCCGTTTTCCTCTTCCATCTATCTTGCGTCTGAGGCGATTGCGCGCACCGGTACCGAAGCACAGAAAGAGGAATGGTTACCCAAACTGGCCAGCGGAGAGGTCATTGGTACGCTTGCGGTGACGGAAACGGTTCAGGAACCTGTCCCTGAGGACATCACGACGACCTTTGCAAAAGGAAAGCTGAATGGGACCAAATTGGTTGTCCCCCACGGTTTGATGGCCGACGTGGCCGTTGTGCTGGCCCGGACAAATGAAGGCCTGGCTCTGGTGCTTGCACCTTTATCGGGTGTAGAGCGAAAGTCGATTGAAACAGTGGACCCGACCATGGGTTCTGCCACCATCACGTTCAAGGATTCGCCAGCTGTATTGCTGGGTGAATCCCATGATGGCTGGTCAGCGATGTCCGCTGTTTATAACCGTGCGGCGGTGATGTTTGCGTTTGAGCAGCTTGGGGGTGCGGAACGTGCCCTGGATATGGCGGTGGGATATGCCAAGGAAAGATTTGCCTTTGGGCGACCCATAGGCTCCTTTCAGGCACTGAAACACATGATGGCGGATATGTATGTTGCCCTGAAGCTGGCGGAGTCGAACTGCTATTACGCAGCCTGGGCACTTCAGAATGATTCGGATGACCTGCCGCTTGCGGCGGCAACGGCGCGTGTCTCT
>JABBBA010000088.1 GCA_018607685.1 K189A clade bacterium
CCGTGTATGTGTGGGAACAATTCATCCCCTGCGCCTTCAAAATCCGGCTGGATATCGCCCACCGCCGCAGTTCCTTCATAAACCGTTTCGACACCTGATGCCTTCAGACTTTCCACTGTCATGCGAAGGCAATACCAGTGACCCTGCACATCGGGATAGAAATGATTGGCCACATTCAGAAGTTTCTGTGGGTTGGAGGTGCCGTGGGTGAACCCGTCGACATCGTAGGTTGGTGGGAAGTAGGTTCCATCGTCGGCGACCGTCTGGTCCCAGAGTGTGGCCTGGACCAGGTGAAAGACGAACGGATGTTCTGGTTGCATGGGTAAATTCCGCGATCAGGCTTTTTTGAATTTAAGGTTTAGTTCAACTGTACCCAGCATGATGCCTGGCTGGTGCTGGAACGTGTTGTTCTCAGCATATTCGAATTTTTCTATTCGTTCAAAAATTGCTTTCCATGCGCACATTTGTTCGAGCCTCGATAAGCTTGCGCCGGGACAAACCCTTGCCCCCTGTGAAAATGTCAGGTGCCTGGTTCCAGCTTTACGATCAAGCTTCAGGTCCATTGGGCAATCCCATTCCTCGGGGTCAATATTCGCGGCGGCCCACCTAAGGTGAAGATAGGAACCCTTTGGAACCTTCACTCCCTGGAACACTTCATCCTGGCTGGTAATTCTGGTTGAGAGTCCCTGCGTTGGTGATCGTAATCGCATCCCTTCTTCTGTAAAGGCGCGGAGCTTGCTGCGATCAGCCTTAATGTCATCCCAGGCCTGGGGGTGCTCTATCAGTAGCTGAACCTGTTCCGAGATTGCGTACTGTGTGGTTTCCAGTCCTCCAATGATCATGGCGTAAACGATGCCGTTGATTTCCAGGTCGTGAAGTTTTCGCTTGAGGGGGGAATACTCGACCTCTGTCAGGAAACTTATCATGTCGTCTGCTGGATTCTTTCGCTTTTCCTTTATCAGGTCATCGGTGTACTGCCTGAACTCGTTCAGGACTTCGAATTGGGTTTCAATCTCTTCTGCCGGAAGTATGTTGTTGTGCTTCGAACCATAAACGAAGGGTTTAACCGTTCCGTCACCGTAATATTTTAATAGTTTCAGGTCCTCGATCGGCCACCCCAGAATATTGGCCATTACGATTTGCGGTACAGGCTGGGCGAACTGGGAAATCCAATCAACTTCCCCTTCATCAATCCAACTGTCGATCGATTCCTTGACGACTCGATCTATCATCGCCTCGTTTCTGCTTGCGCCTGGACCTACCCACGGGTCGGTAAGTTCCTGGCGATGAGTGCGCCAGAGTTCAGGGTTAGGTCTGAGTGAAGCCATTGAAGCGAGCAGGGCGCCGACATTCGGCATCTCGAAAAGATCTTCTCCCGTTGCGATGAGTTGCTGTAATGCAAGGCTTCCGACGACCAAAAACCTGTCCTGGTCCCGAACGACGTTCGCAATGTCCTCGTGCTTCGAGAGGATAAAGGCGTCTGTGCCGGGTTCGAACCCTTCGCCGGGAATCCTGTGGACCGGTGCCTGTTCATGAAGGATCTCGTAGGCTTCATACCAGTGTTCCTGTGCCCCTGGCGAGAATAGGTCAACGTCTTCCAGTGAGTGGGGGCATTCCATGGGACTGAGTTCGTGATTCTGCTTTTTTTGTTCGCTCAAGGTGTCTCTCCTTCGACCATTCTCGGCATGACTATTTTTGTAGTAGAGTCCAGAAAGTACTAAAAATTGTATTACAATACAAAACCCCTGATTCTAGGGGCCTGAACACCTGCCATTGGATGGAGAATTAGATGAATTGGAGCCCCTTCGACCCTGAAGTCATGGCAGACCCCGCCAGGGGTCACCAGTATTTGTTAAATGAGTGTCCGGTTCATCACTGCCAAAATTTCGATCCTCCTTTTTTTACATTGTCCCGCTACGCCGACGTGGAACACGCCCTCAGGGATATAGAAACCTTTAGCAGTCACTACGGACAGGGGCCGCGTTTCACTGAACCAGCGGGTATGCTCTGTGATCCGCCACAACATACGGAATACCGAAAACTGATACAGCAGGCATTTACACCCAAGGCTGTCGAGGCACTTCGCCCCCTGGTAGTGCCGTTAGCAAAGAGGCTTGTCGATGATATTCTGGCCGGCGATCCTGAATTTGATCTTCATGATGATCTGGCGTTTCCGTTACCGGTCATTATTATCGCGGGCATGCTTGGTGTACCTGCCGAGGACCTTGAAGACTTCAAACGATGGTCCGACATGCAGGTGGAGCTGATGGGCTCCGAAGATCCCTCACAATACATGGCTGAGCAGGCGCGCTTTCAGGAATATATGCAGACGCACATGATGAATCGCCGATCCTTGATTGAATCGGGAACAGAGGTACCGGAAGACCTGCTTACTCTGGTGGCGGGTGCGAAAACTGATACCGGCGATTACATTCCGGATGGTGATGCGCTGTCAATGTTGAATCAGTTGTTGGTGGGGGGTAATGAAACAACCACGTCGCTGATTACTAACATGATATGGCGATTGTTAGAGGTGCCATCTCGCTGGCAGGACATCCTCGATGATGCCTCCCTCATAGGGGCAGCGGTAGAGGAAAGCCTCAGGTTTGATCCGCCGGTGCTTGGTCTGTACAGAAATACGACCAGAGATGTTGAGCTGCATGGCCAGGTGATCCCGGAAGGTAGCAAGGTTTATATTAACTATGCCGCGGCAAACCGGGATGCCGGAATATTTGAAAACCCTGATGAATTTAATCTGCACCGTGATGTGAAGAGGCACATGGCTTTCGGGCTTGGCGTCCATTTTTGTATTGGTGCACCCACGGCTCGTCTGGAAGCTGAAGTGGCGTTATCGTTACTGCGCGAAAGAGTACCCGACCTTAGTCTTTTGAGTGACGGCGAACGAATAGGTCCCTTCTTTCTTTGGGGGCGACGTAAACTACCAGTAACCTATTCCCAATAACTGGAGCTAGTAAAGAGATGTCATATAAAGTGTTTCAGTGGGCAAGTGGCACCGTGGGTAAGCACACTGCCCGCGTCGCGCATGAGAGGGCTTCGCTGGAGCTGGTGGGCATGCACGTTTATTCCGCCTCTAAAGCCGGAAAAGATGTCGGGGAACTGGTGGGTATTGACGAAGTTGGTGTTGCCGCGAGCACAGACATTGAAGTGGTCAAACAATCGGATGCGGACGTTGTCATTCATACACCGCTGCCTTCGCTTATTTATGGGGACAATGAGAACCAGGACCTGGATGACTTCTGTGAGCTGCTGGCGGCAGGTAAGAATGTTATTACCGTAGTGGGCTATATGTACCCACAGGTTTATGGAGAGGAAGTTGTTGAACGTCTGAATGCTGCCTGTCAGCAGGGCAACAGTACATTTCACTCCACGGGATTAAATCCGGGCTGGATGGGTGATTTGCTGCCACTGACCATGAGTTCCCTGTGCGAAGTTGTTGATCACGTGCATGTTCTGGAAGTATCCCGTTTTGATACTTATCCCTCTCCGGAGATCATGTTTGATTCGATGGGATTTAACTCGACGCCTGATGAGTTCAAGGTCAAGAACAGGCGCCAGAAGAAGTGGCTCGATGGTTTATTCTCAGAGAGTGTTCAAATGGTCGCCGATGGAATGGGGCTTGGTGTTACTGAAGTCACGAGTTCGCTGGAGGTTGAGCTTGCAGAGACCGATCTTAAGGTGGCTGCCGGTACCGTTAGAAAAGGGACGGTCGCCGGGCAGCACTGGCGATGGTCAGGATTAAAAGAGGGTAAAGAAGTTATCGCCCATGAGACCGTCTGGCGAATTCATCCCGACGTTGCGCCGGGCTGGGCGACGGGTAACAACTGGATACGCTTCAAAGGTCGGCCGACCATCAATTTTGAGATCGAAAGCGATTTTAAGTTTATGGATGACGGTATGCTGGCGACCGGTATGCATGCGATGAACGCAATTCCGTATGTGGTTGACGCGGAACCCGGCATCAAGACGTTTCTTGATCTACCCTGGATGTTTGTAAGGCAATAAAACAGCAATAGAACAGCAATAGAA
>JABBBA010000134.1:0-685 GCA_018607685.1 K189A clade bacterium
CGTGGGTTGTCCAGATTTTTGTGCCGTTGACGACATAGTCATCACCATCTTTAACTGCTTTGCATTGCAAGCTTGCAAGGTCTGATCCTGAACCCGGTTCGCTATACCCCTGACACCAGCGAATTTCCCCGCTGGCGATTTTGGGTAGGTGCTCACGCTTTTGTTCTTCGGTCGCGTATTCCAGAAGTGCAGGCCCGAGCATGCTCATGCCGAATGAGTAGAGCGGTGAGTGGGTGCCGACGGCTTTCATCTCTTCAGCTAATACCTTGCACTCTTGCTCAGAAAGACCACCACCGCCATATTCTTTCGGCCAGCTCGGGATTGTCCAGCCCTGGGCAACCAGGCGATCCATCCACAGTTGAACGTCGGGCTCGTCAATTTTTTGACGTCTGCCACCCCACAATATGTCAGGGAGAATATTGTCGTCACCCTGGCACGATGCCGGGCAGTTTTCCTTCAACCAGTCACGTGTTTCCTGGCGGAATGTATCTAAGTCACTCATAGAGAATCCATAAACAGTGTAAGAATCAGCAAGTCGTCAGTATGAAAGGAGTCTCTTTGCGTGACAAGACACTATAAGGATTATGTATCTACACCGATGGGGGCCAAATAGGGGCTGGTTTGTCGGTTCAAAAGATCAGCCGCCAGGCTCGTCTCCTATCCACGGCGCCGTAACGTCGACTCT
>JABBBA010000134.1:695-4013 GCA_018607685.1 K189A clade bacterium
ATAGTGGGTCGAACGGCATATTGACCGCACAGAAAAGTGTTGCGGTTTAAGGCTTCACACCAGCCGTCATCGAGCCTTCGCATGGATTGAACGCCGCTGGCATCCGTTTCAATGAATCGATCTGGCATACCGGTATCGTCGATTATCATGACCTGCATTCGGCAACAGGCGGCCTGACAGGTTGAGCAATCATTCGTGGCGGGCATAGCTGGTTCCTGTCTTTTTACTGGTACAAATTTATGTACTGTCTCGCATATGGCGAGTTGCCGCAGTGACATAGTGGCTTATGTCATACCAGCCAGGCTGGCGACTACATCGCCTGGGTCTGTGGCAGGACATGGCGAAGTTCATGTGGGGATACTGGCCAGATCTGTCCGTTTGAACCAGGGGCCTCGACCAAACGACACTGACACAGCTATCCCAATACAAAGGATGCCTGAGATCACCATCCAGGTGCCCCAACCATATTGTTCTCGCACCCAGGGAACAACCAGATTAAGAACAAATATGCCTAACTGGACAATGACATTCATGATGCCGAATGCTCTTGCCACCGCATATGGACTGATCTCTTCCGCATTTTCCGATATCAGTGCACAGAAAGCCGGGTAGATAAACCCTGCGGTTAATCCCAGGTAAGCAAAAAGCACATTTAAAAAGATCGGGCTGATGCCCTGCGGCAACAGACCGAGCAGGACAAAGCCCGCACCGCAGGCCAGGCCACCGAATGCGGTGACAACCTTGCGAAGGCCAAGCTTGTCGGAGAGCCAGCCTGATCCCAGCAGGGCAATCGTAAAAACTACATAAAATACGGAGGTCATTTGCGCAGATGAAGCGACACTCATGCCATGCTCCTGAACCAGGTACAGGGGCACATACATTGCGACGCCTACATAAGTGATCGCCCAGAACAGCATTGAAGTTGACAAAACCCAGGTTCGCCAGTCCCGGTAGATGCGAAGGCCATGCAGGTGAGCATCCGCAGCCATTACCTCCGTTGCCCTGGGACCTTGATGCGGTTTGTCCTGCTGCAGGTTGCGATTAACCTGTCCTCTTACGCGAGCACTGAGGTCGCGATAGAAAATTATCGCCAACAGGCAGGTGAAAGTGCCCACACCTGCTGCCAGCCAGAACTGAGGACGCCAGCCAGGCCAGATTGGGATGGTAAGTGCTGCTGTTGAAGTTGCCAAAAGGGCGCCGCCGGTCATACCCATAGACAAGAGGCTGAAAGCAAAAGCACGACCTACGCGAGGAGTCAGATCTCGAAGTGCAGCGTGAGATGCTGGTCCAGCTGCGGAAACGACAAAACCGGCGGCAACGTACAAAACACTGACCACCATCCAACTTTGAGCCAGGGCGATTAGCACCGAGATGATAGACATCGCCAGAATGCAAAAAACAATAACGATGCGCCGCCCGTAGCGTTCAGCCGCGTTGCTCATCACAAAGGCGCCCAATGCAGAGGCGACCGCACCCATCATGCCAAGGTTACCCCAGTCCCGCAGTCCGACACTGAATTCCTCGAACAAGTAGGGCAGAACCGAACCGATTTTTAATCGTTCCAGCTGTTCAACACAATAGACCCAGACGATGACGAATATTAACAGCCAGCGCAGACCACCGCTGGGCAGGAAATCAAGTTCGCGATTCCGCCTATAAGCGAAAAACCCCTCGGGAATTCTCCTGACAGCCTCAGGCTCACTGCTGCTCTGTGTTGCTGCTTCGTTCTTAGATGATCGACCGTCAATCATTGATAGACACCGCGTTTATGCCTGTAATCTACCTGAAAAACGGGGAGACTGTTTAGCTGAAAACTGTAACCACCACCAAAGTGTCTTTGCTCGCTAGTGGATCGGCAGGTAACATCTATTCCCGAGATGCCTGACTGCCCTATGGGATCTTCAAGGATCTATATATTTCCTGACGTTTCGCAGGTCGACTTTATTCGTCGGCCTGTTCGAGATCGCCACTTGATTGAAGGTTCAGCCAGATTTGCGGCGAAGTTCCATCGTACTTTGTAATGCGCAGTTCAGAACTGACGGTTATCGAACGCTTGCCATGCGTAATCTCATTAAGGACTCCGGTTGATATACCAAATTCTCTACCCGTGTTGCGGAGGCTGAGAACAGGTGTTGGATTCCGGACTTGTCGGGACCTGCGAGAGTAAATACTTTGATCTGATTGAGAAACGTGGTTAATTCAAACAATCCGCCTCACGTTGCCTAACCAGCAGATTAGCTCTTAAGGAGTTCGTATAGTGCCGCTACAGATTCGCCTGTCCACCCGGCAGCTTTTTTCGCTAACCGGCGTGCTCCTGCTGGCATTTACCGCGTCCCTGGGAATGCCCTTCAACATCGACGCCATCGCACTGTCGTTTGATGTGACCAATACCACTGCTGGACTTGTTGCATCCGTCGAGATGGCGGCAATCGCCGCAGGGAACCTAACCTTTGCCCGCCTGGCGACCAGACTCTCGGCGCAGCACATTTACATTGTAGGTGTCATTGCGGTTGTTTCGCTGAATCTGCTATCGATCATTGCGCCGACGACGGACTGGTTGTTGTTGTGTCGTGCCCCTGCAGGTTTCGCGCTGGGTGCTGTCGTTGCGACCGTTATGACAACGGCGGGCCGCAGTCACAAGCCTGAGTCCACGTTTGGCGTAATTAATTCCATGGTCGGTATGATGGGAATATTTATCGCGTTTGTACTTCCCAGGGCCCTTGAGCTACACCTTCTGTTACCGGATATCACAGACTGGAGCGAAGTTGATGGGCTTTATCTGGTCTACGCGCTCTGCTCAACTTTTGCCTTCCTGTTTATACCGGGAACACCGCAGACTGAACCTGCGGCATTAGCGGATGATACGGAAGAGCGGCCGAAGCTGATGATCGGGTGGCTGGGGCTGGTTGGCCTTGGCATCATCTTTTTTGGTCATGGCACGCTTGCACTTTTCATGGTGAAAATTGGCCGGGCGGTACCACTCAGCCCTGAAGAAATCGGTTACGTGTTTATGGCAGGCAGTCTGGTGGGCGTAGGGTTGCCATTGCTGGCAGGCTATATCGGAACTCGAATGAACGCCCTGGCACCTGTGGCTGTGATCCTGCTGCTGGTGATTGTTGCTGCTGTCTTGCTGGCGTCCGCAGACACGCCCATGAAGTTTTTCGTTGTTGCGCCGCTGTTTGCGATCCTGCCCGTGGCGATTATGCCAATATTTCTGGGCTGCCTTTCTCGCGTTGACCCGACAGGGTCCCTGGCAGGCTCACATGCTGCATTCGTATTGATTGGCGGGGCAACGGCGCCGTTTGCCCGCGGGGTCTT
>JABBBA010000186.1 GCA_018607685.1 K189A clade bacterium
TCTGGAAGCCATGAGGTCGCATCTCTATCACGCGGCGACAAAACTGGGGCAGGGCGATGCTAACGAGGCCGAGGTGGCGCTTCGAATGGCGAAGTCACATGGATCTGCAGCATTTGCTTTCGCTGGTGACAGGGCGGTCCAGTTCCACGGTGGATTTGGGTTTACTTACGAATGCGATGCCCAGCTGTATCTGCGTCGCGCTTTATGGTGTCAGTACCAGTTTGGTGATGAAGCTTATCATCGGCATTTGCTGGAATCGATGTTGCTGGATCAAACTGGATAGGATGATAGGAGAGCGATCATGAGAATTCTAACGTCGGTATCGGGTCACGATCTGAATGATATCGGTGGCGTGTGCCAAAACCTTGAAACACTGGGGTTTACGGATCTTTCTGCTCAGGAGAACAAACAGGATGCTTTTCTCCCGCTGGCAGTTGCGGCCACTAACTCGAAAAGTCTGCAATTAAGAACCAGCGTTTCTATTGCGTTCGCCCGATCACCTATGTCCAGTGCAATGATGTCATGGGATATTCAGGCGGCGTCAAAGGGCCGGTTTACCCTTGGTCTGGGCAGCCAGGTTAAAGGTCACAATGTAAGACGGTTCAGTGTGCCGTGGAGTCCTCCAGCCCCAAGAATGAGAGAGTATGTCCAGTCTGTCAGGGCAATCTGGGATTGCTGGGAAAACGGCACCAGGCTCGATTACCAGGGTGAGCATTACCAGTTTTCACTGATGACACCGAACTTCACCCCGAACCCACTGGGAACGCCGGTGCCAAAAATCCAGATAGCGGCTGTTGGCCCGGCCATGATGAAGGTAGCGGCTGAAGAATGTGACGGGGTCATGCTTCACGGTTTCTGCACCCGAAAATACCTGCAGGAAAGGATTCTGCCCAGGCTCGAAAAGGGGTTGGCAGGTGCAGGAAGAAGCCGGGATCAATTTGAAATATCAGGCGGTGGATTTGTTGCAACGGGACCCGATGATGAAGCCGTGGCGAAACTGTTTGAGTGGGTGCGAACGCGAATTGGGTTCTATGGATCAACACCGTCTTACTGGCCGGTGTTTGAGGTCCATGGCCTGCAGGACCTTGGCTTAAAACTGAATGAGATGTCCAAGAAGGGGCAGTGGGATGAGATGACAAAAGAGATCCCGGATGATGTTGTACATCTTTTCGCGGCGGTCGGTCGTCATGATGAATTGGTCAGGGCGCTTACGAACAGGTTTGGTGGCATGACCGACATCGTTGGGCTACCCGAGGATACGCCGCCGGATGTTATTCAGGACGTGCTGGCGATCTGAGCAATCTGCTTTAGCAGTCCATATTTGGGCCCTCTTTATTCGAACCCTCTTTATTTGAACTCTCTTTATTTGAACAAAGTCGGCCAATCCCGTAAGGTCACCATCCTCTTGTTTTTGACTTAGGAAACCCTAAAAGCACATGGAAGAACAGTTTCGTTCCATACTGGAAATGATTGGCGAGGATCCGCAGCGCGGTGGCTTGCTTGACACACCTGCGCGTGCTGCAAAGGCCATGCGCTTCCTGACCAGAGGTTATGGTGAAACCCTTGCGCAGGTTACGAACAACGCGCTGTTCGAATCTGATACCAGTGAAATGATCCTGGTTCAGGATATTGAGCTCTACTCAATGTGTGAGCACCATATGCTTCCCTTTATAGGGAGATGCCACGTGGCCTATGTGCCGACCGGTAAAGTCCTGGGCCTGTCCAAGGTGGCCAGAATTGTAGATATGTATGCCCGCCGACTACAGATTCAGGAAAACCTCACCAAGCAGATTGCCGAAGCCATCCAGGAGGTTACAGAAGCCTCCGGGGTTGGGGTAATCATTGAAGCGCAGCATATGTGCATGATGATGCGCGGTGTTGAAAAGCAGAACTCCAAGATGAAAACATCGGTCATGCTGGGAAGTTTTAGGGACAACCAGAGTACAAGAATGGAATTCCTTTCCCTTATATCCAGTTAGTCGTAAACATCCTCAAAACCCACGGTAGAACTTGTATATAATTCCGCTCCAAATCAGGAATTAAACAACACAGAGGCCTTTTGGGGCCGTTTCCGCGGAGAGTTAATCATGCCAGGCAGTAGTATTGGTGAAATGTTCAAGGTGACGACCTTTGGCGAAAGTCATGGTCCGGCACTTGGCTGCGTGGTTGACGGGTGCCCGCCGGGACTGGAAATAAGCGAATCCGACATACAGGTTGACCTTGACCGCAGAAAACCGGGTACCAGTAAGTTTGCAACCCAGCGAAAGGAAGGCGACAAAGTTCAAATCCTCTCGGGGGTGTTTGAGGGCGTCACCACGGGCACCTCAATTGGACTCCTTATAGAGAACGAGGATCAACGCTCAAAGGACTATTCCGACATTAAAGACAAATTTCGACCGGCTCATGCGGATTTTTCCTACCAGCAGAAGTACGGTCTTCGAGATTATCGCGGTGGTGGCAGGGCGTCTGCCAGAGAGACCGCCATGAGGGTTGCGGCCGGTGCTATCGCTAAAAAGTATCTGCATGAGAGTCACGGTATTGTGGTCCGCGGATACCTGGCTCAAATGGGTGACATCACCTCAGAGACAATCGACTGGGATGAAGTCGGTAACAATCCGTTTTTCTGTCCCGATGTCAGTAAAGTTTCTGAGATGGAGGCGTTGATAGAACAGTTGCGGCGTGACGGCGACAGTATCGGTGCAAAAATAACGGTCGTAGCGTCTGGCATGATCCCGGGTCTTGGAGAACCGGTATTCGATAAACTGGATGCCGAGATTGCCGGTTCGTTAATGAGTATCAATGCTGTCAAAGGTGTGGAGATTGGTCGTGGTTTTTCAGTGGTGACGGAACGTGGCACCGAACACCGTGATGAGATGACCAGTGATGGCTTTCTATCCAATCATGCGGGTGGGATTCTTGGTGGAATCTCTACCGGGCAGGATATAGTCGCGAGCATGGCGTTAAAACCGACTTCCAGTATCACCACGGCTTCCAGAACGGTTGATAAAGAAGGCAATGAAGCAGAGATCGTCACCAAAGGCAGGCACGATCCGTGTGTTGGTGTTCGAGCAACCCCGATAGCGGAGGCGATGCTCGCAATAGTACTGATGGATCATCTGCTCCGGCATCGTGGCCAGAACGCGAATGTTCAGGTTCCCTCACCATTCCAATAATAGCTGTTACGGTTAGTAATTCGATTCGCTGCGCAGGAGCTCAATAAACGCTTCGCCGGCGTTGGATAATGTCCGGTTTACGTGGTGGATCACGCCAAGTGTACGGGCAATATCTATCTCGATATCAAGCACTACAACATCATCTCCTACCATGGCGTTTGGCAACACGCTCCAACCCAGTCCGACGCCGATTAACATCTTGATGGTTTCCAGGTAGTTGGTCGACATGCCCACTTCCAGATGCAAGTCGTGGTCCTCAAACATCCCCTTGACGATTCTGCCGGTAAATGTGGTCATGTCCGGCAGGATGGCTGCATATTCTGCGAGTTCATTAATCGTGACACTCTTTTTGCTGGCCAGTTCATGGCTCGGTGAACAAACAAACACCAGTTCATCTCTCCAGATAGGCTCGGCGATCAACCGATCATGGGTCGTCGGGGCCAGGGTAATGATGGCCATTTCCAATTCGCCGTGAATGATACGTTCGTGAGCAACTTCTGAATCCATAAAATGCAGATCAAGGGTGACCCCCGGGTAGCTCGAGATGTAGTTGTTCAGAACAGGGGGCAGGCGCCAGAGACCTACGTGGTGGCTAGTCGCCAGAGAGAGCTGGCCACCCACTTCGCCGCTGAGGTTGCGGATGGCCCGTTCTGTATCTTCGATTTGCTGCAGGATAAGTTTCGCGCGGGATACCAGTGCATGCCCGGCCTCGGTCAGGCGCACCGTCCGTCCGATACGATCGAAAAGTCGCGCATCAAGCTGTTGCTCGAGTTGGGCAATTCTTTTACTAATCGCAGGCTGGGTCAGGTGCATGCGGTCGGCCGCATGGCTGAAG
>JABBBA010000377.1:0-605 GCA_018607685.1 K189A clade bacterium
GAAATCCTGTTTCAGCTCATCCGCACAACTGATGTATCCCCAGAGACCGACTTCATCTGATGCACCCACCGGAATGCGATAGGTCCTGCGTCCCTGGCTGGCATATTCAGACTGGAGGTCAGCATAGGTCTGATCCATTTCCTTGTAACGCTCGAGGGGTGCGTAGGTTATCTCTGCTCCTACGAGGCTGTCGATGAGCAGATTTCCATCCTTTATGTCCGGTTCACTACCTCGCAACACAAGGTGGGATTTTAAACCCAGCCTGGCGGCCAGCGCCGCGGTTGCACGGCAATGGTTGGACTGGATTCCTCCCCAGGTAACGAGCACATCAGCTTCTTCGGCCAGCGCCTGACCAATTGAGTACTCAAGCTTTCGAATCTTGTTACCACTGGCGACGGCGTCAGTCTGGTCATCACGCTTAATCCAGATTCTTGTGCCGTACTCGTCCGACAGTCGGCTGAGCAGTTCTAGCGGCGTTGGCAATCGAGCGAGGGATATTCGAGCCGGAGTGTTCACTTGTCAGGTCTCATTTATCAGATCTCATTTATCAGTTACTGGTCTTTTTTTTATATGGTATTTTGCGGCGAGGCGCATGGCATCTTTGT
>JABBBA010000377.1:732-3999 GCA_018607685.1 K189A clade bacterium
CGTTTGCTGAATCGTTCGGTAGCCTGCAAACACATAGCAGTTCATCCAATACAGGTCTTTCATAAGAGACTTCACCACTCATAACCACTGTATTGCAATCAAGAAGTAACTCGCTAAGCTTCAGTTGCATCAGGCCCCATCCTGCCAATGCGGCGACTGAGAAAAGGCTTCCCCCGAATGCTGATCGATGGGGGTTGATATTAGGCGCCAGCGGCGCGGAAACCGTTAGTGATCGTTGATCATAGCTGACCACCGTTATTCCCATGGCCTTGCTGATGGGCGTGAACGAATGCATAGCGTCTTCCAGGGATTGAATTGAATCCACGAAGATGCCTGGTTTTGTCGCTGGGTTGGTCGGTTCCAACAGCGTTTAGCCTGTGAGAATGAGGCGCGGAGTAAAACATGAAAATCCCTTTGACCTCAATAGTTTGGTTACGAAACCTCACTTTGATTGCCATCTCGATAAGCCTGCTTTCAGGTTGTGAAGACCTCAGTAGCAGCACGGTTGAGATAAGCGGTAAGACAATGGGGACGACGTATCACATCAAGGTCGTGTCCGATGAACTGGATTCAGACGAACTGCAAGTGGCAATCGATGAGCGACTGGAGCAGCTCAACCAGGTGTTTTCAACTTACATACCTGACTCCGAGTTGTCGCTTATGAACCGCGGAGCTGGTGTTATTCAGGTCTCAGACGAACTGATGAAAGTGCTGTCGCTTAGCGGAGAGATTCATGACATGTCCGAGGGTGCTTTCGATCCAACTGTAGGACCCCTGGTTAATCTCTGGGGTTTCGGGCCAACGGGCCCCAGAAACGGCGTACCGTCCGATAAGGAAATTGACCATGCCATGGCGCGTACTGGATTCGCCAGACTTACCCTGCAGGAGGTGACAGTAACGAAACCTGGAGACCTGGTGATAGACCTCTCGGCTATCGCGAAAGGTTATGCTGTGGACGTCGTCAGTGATTATCTTGATAAGTTGGGTGAGCATCGTTACCTCGTTGAAATTGGCGGTGAGGTCAGGGCGAATGGTCTGAACAATCGTCAGGTTCCATGGGTGATCGGGATAGAAGCCCCCGATATGGAGGTCAGGAAATTGCTGCGGACGCTGCCGGTCCATAATATGGGAATGGCAACATCCGGAGACTACCGGAACTTTTTCGAGCATGCCGGGCAGGTGTATTCACACACCCTGAATCCAACAACGGGATGGCCGGTGACGCACAATCTGGCATCGGTCACTGTGCTTCATCCCAGTGCCGGATACGCCGACGGCTTGGCCACTGCATTTAGTGTTATGGGGGAGGCCGCAACAATGGAACTGGCAGAGGCGAATAAACTCCTCGTTTTAGCTATAATTCGAGATCAGGGGTCATACAAGGAGGTGATGTCCACTGAACTTGATCATTATCTTGCCGATATAGGCGGTGAATTTGAAACGCCGGTTGGCAAAGCCCAAACACGACCTGAGTAGGTAACGACATGACTGAATTCCTTTTATCCTTCGTCATACTGATGACGATTGTCGCCATGATGGCCGTTGGCGTTATGAGAGGTCGTGCTCCGATTTCAGGTACCTGCGGTGGATTGAACAATCTCGGCGTGGATGGTTCGTGTGAGATATGCGGTGGGAACCCTACCAAATGCGAACAGGAATCGACGACGCCGGGTAAAGGCAGCTTCTTCGACGCCTCCTGACGTCCGGTTTTAGTGTGTTCGGAATCGGCGGTGTTTTCTTAAGTATTGTGTAGACGCTTCCTGCGTTCTTCTGCCTGTCGGGCGGCGATATGTCGGGTGATCAATGCTTCTATGATGGTGTCCGTTGATAGAAACTGAACGCCAATTCGATATTGCTCGTTTTCGGCCAACAGGCCGTAGCTAATCCTGCCGAAACAGGCAAACCCAAGGCTCTCGTTAGACAGCGTAAGTTTGATCGCAACGAGGTCATTTGCCAGGTATAGGGTATCGGACAGATAGGAAACGCCACCCGGACTAAGGTCGACAAGGTTTTCGGGTTTCTCATGTTGTGATTCCGTCACTATTTCGGTCAGAAATTCCATGCGTTGATTCAGGTTGTGAAGGAAACTACCCAGAGGCCGGTCGATATTTGAGATTTCACGTTGCAATTCGCGGGCCTCAAGTTCCATTTTGTATAGCTGTTTTCGGAGACTGAAGGCTCGGTCAACGCCCAGCAGGCTTTCAGCAGAATGCTTGCTGACTATTTCTTCAGAAACGACGAGGTCTTCCACACAAGCCTCATCAACAATTCGTAAGTAAGATCTTCGTTCGATAGCGCGCATATAGGCATTGTAACCGAAGTTACTTTCTCTATGAGTGGGCATCTCTCAAAGTTCATGTTTCAATAGCAAGGTTAAGCACTGATTAAGAAGATCTTTTGTGAGGATAAGTCCCACCTTAGTCAGAAATCCCCCAGATTCATTTTGACGATCATATTATGTTAGGTAATTGGCGGTGCACTGTGGCACTGCGTTTATTCGGGGCCAACTCTTCAAATCGACTGATGTCTTTTGTCGGCCTGCTATCAGTTGGTGGGCTCGCCGTGGCGGTCGCCGTTCTTGTGACCGTACTATCGGTTGTCAACGGATTTGAGCGGGAGTTGAGAGAGCGAGTTCTTGCGGTGCTTCCCCACGGAACTGTTTACTCCAGAATCGGGTTTGAAGACTGGCGCGTTACCCGGGCAGAACTAATGCGACAGGGCGATGTGCTCGGTGTCGCCCCGGTTGTCGAAGGACAGGGGCTGCTTGTCGTCAATGGTGAGTTAACAGGAATTGCGTTCCGAGGCATCGACCCGGAGTTTGAGTCTACCGTTTCCATACTGCCGGATTTCGTAGAGGATGGCGTGCTTGCGCAGCTAGCGAGCGCACGATATGGAACGATTATCGGTGCGGAGCTCGCTCGACAGCTTGGCGTCTCTGCAGGTGATAAAATCTCTCTGGTTCTGCCGGATGTCGGGTTTTCGCTAACGGGCCCTGTCGTCACCACCCGTCGATTGACGGTGCTTGGCACTTTCGAAGTTGGCGCTGACATCGACAAGACACATATTTATCTCACCCTCAATGATGCGCAAAAACTGAAAAGACAATCTGGTATTGACGGGCTGGTTGTTCGCGTCCCAGACCTGTTTGAAATACATCAAGTGCTCCACGAAATTTCTCTTGCGGATCCGACCCTGTATGGCATCAGTTGGATGCGCCAGAACGGCAATTTGTATGACGCCATCGGGACACAGAAAGCCACCCTGTTC
>JABBBA010000111.1:0-2115 GCA_018607685.1 K189A clade bacterium
GTAGTTTCTTGAGCATGAATTCATGGGTCACGTCACCGTTGATTACGGTGACGTCAAAGGTTTCCGCCAGTTCATTTTCTCGAACGGTATCGATTGCGTAATCAACGACAATAACGGGAATGTAATCAGGCTGCTGACGTAGCACTCTCAGGTAGCTGGTGGTTAGATCCCCTGAGCCGACAACAATAATATGATCTTTAATGCGTTGCAGTTGCCAGCGTTCCCTGGAGATGACGATAAGTAGTGCTTCCATCACAGCGGATGCCGCAAGGAGCGGGGATCCGAAATACGCGATCCACAGCAAGCCCCGACCCATTGGTGGGCCACCCGTTGGCAGCCCGATATCGAGACCTCCAACCACAAAGAGGCCGAGACTGTAGTAGGCCTTGGCCAGCAGAGATCCATCTACGACATCGGGTCGCTCTGTCAGACTCACGCCGCTGGACAGTCCGATCATCGCGCATGAAAACAACGCCAGAGCCAAAGGCCAGCGCCAGCTAATGCTCTTGAGTATTGTCGGGATCTGAAACATTGGTAATAACAGGGTGATTGAAAAATCGAATTCTACGCATAGGTCCAGTGATCAGGAACCATTCATTAAGCTTTGTTACAAATGAGAGTTGCGTTGCGTCAAAGCTTTCTGGATTGCGTCACACCAGTGACCGCCGATCAGAGGTCACGTCTACCAACGCTAAATGGCAGTAGCCCAGATCAAAAATGCGAATCAAAACCAGCTGCGTAACCAATATGCGCCCAAACAGAATATTAACTGGGGATAAGGAAGCTGATGAGACGACAAAAAAGAAATAGCCAGAAGGTGGTAAGGGACGTAGGGGCGTAATGCCCTTGATTTCTGCTTCATTGACCTGGCCTGTTCGGACCAGGCTCTCGTAATGCTGAACACAAAAAAAGGGACATAGTGTCCCTTTTGTTTTTGGCGGAGAGGGTGGGATTCGAACCCACGGATGGTTACCCATCGCCGCGTTTCAAGCGCGGTGCCTTCGGCCGCTCGACCACCTCTCCGGAAGTGGCGAACTATACGAGATTCATTCCTTCTTGTTAAGTCATATTGCTTGTTGTTAAGACATGATGTGCATTAGTGTGGCCCTGTGGATTCAATACTTTTTATAATTGCTCTGGTTGCTGTTGCGCTTTATTGGTACAACTCAATGCAGTCCAAGACCTATGCCGTGCAATATGCCCGCAGGGAATGCGAGAAAGAGGGCGCGCAGCTCCTCGATCAGACAGTTCAAAGAATAAGGTTGTCTTTTAGTCGAGACAGGAACAATCAGTGGCGGGTCTGGCGTGAATACCGATTCGACTACTCCATTGATGGTGTCAACCGACTCGAGGGAAGGCTGGTGATCCTCGGTAATCGGCTTGTCAGGTCAGTACTGGAGAACACGGACCCGGTTATTCACTAGTCTGCTGGTTATGCTGGATCAGTAACCAGAGTAGAAAAGTTAGCGACCCATTGCTCAAGGTCGGTCCCATCCTCGGCCAGAAGCATTACGCCCATGTAATACTCATCACCTTTAGGCCTTAACCAGCGAACCTGGGCTCTGAGCACATACATCGAGAACGGGTCACCGACCCCTACTGATACATTGACTAATGCGCCGTTTGAAAGCACTGAATTGGTCGAAAACTGCATCCCATGGGCTGAAAAATCAATGGCTTCGCATTCCAGGGACAAGCCGGCCATATCCGGCTCAGCTTTCGATTCGTGAACGTGTACAAAGAAGCGGACATTAAAGTCCACTCGCGATTCGGCTCTATGCTCCATAACAGCAACCATTTATCTATCCGTGATAAAAGTGATATTAGTTCGCCGTCTTTGCCAGCGCAAGTTTGTCTGATTGACTCGACGGACGAGCCTGGCCCTATGAGGGTTCTATGAGGGTTCTGTAGGTCTTCAGGTGTTTTAGCGCCTCCGCATGCTCTCCGACCAGTTCGTAGAGCCGGGACAGGTTGTAGTGTGCATCCGCCAGGTTTGAGGCACGCTTGTACGCGTCGATTGCGTCCTGAATTCTGCCCATATCCTCGAACAGCGTCCCGAGGTTGAACGCCGCAAGGACATTGTCGGGTTCCGCATCCAGTGCATGGTTGTAATGT
>JABBBA010000111.1:2125-3931 GCA_018607685.1 K189A clade bacterium
GGAGGAAAGCTGATCACTGGCCTGCGCTTCTTCGGCAGCCTGCCGGGCGAGTGGTGCAACGGTTCCCGCCAGGTCTGCTACCGCAAAATTGAAATGTATCTGGCCAGTCGCTGCATCATAGACCTGGTCGGCCTCGCGAATGACAACGGCGCCCCCATCACCTGAAATTCTTAGCGAAGTTAGCGGGCGATTCGAAGGCAATTTGGATTTGAGTTTAAAAAGAGCGTTGTTAATTTCTGCTCGACGGACCCCGGATTGCATAAGCTCTTTCGCAGTACGCAAGACAATAATGTCCTGAAAGTCGAAGCGATATTGATTACCGGCTGTTCTGGCAGGTTCAAGAATCCCTGCTCGTGCAATTTCCCGAATAAGTTCCGGGGACAGTTCCAGCAGTTCCGCCACCTCTTGTGTGGAATACCCCTTCATATGACCGAGTGACTACCTCTTTGCTTACTTGTTCTCTTCGGGTGCTCAATGCCTTTGAGCACTCTATGCCTTTGAGCATATGGTGTCTGGCATCGTCTGTATAGTTCTCGAGTTCAAATTCCTGTGTGGGCATCTGGTTAACCCGTTGACTGCTAGTTCAAGCCAGCATCGTTGATCGCAGCGCCGGTAACCGGGACCTAAGCAATGCCAACCTGAAAAATCTCTCTTTCAGTGGCGAGATCAGTTTGTGATTCTGGAGGACACCAATCTGACAAATCATGTTGGGGTGCATCGTTAAAGTGGTAATCAGCATCCAGAAAGCTTACAGGGATAGAAAGCCGCAATAAATACTGATATAAAACATACAGATAAAGGACCTTTATCGAAACTAAATTAACTTAGCATTAGTGGCTTCAGGGATCAGTAGCTCCCCTGGATTATATGGCTTAACCCTGGTCATGCTTCTGACGGCCTGAATCTATATAATGCGCGCGGCTCTAACTGACACATCGATCCTGCAATGCAGGATGGCAATAACCTGAGGTAACTATGGCAAGTTTTAACTGGGAAGACCCATTTTGTATGGACGATCAGCTCTCGGATGATGAGCGCATGATTAGAGACACCGCTAGAAGCTATGCGAAAGATAAGCTTCTGACGCGTGTTCGCCAAGCCTACCGTGATGAGCATTTTCATCGCGAAATCATGACTGAAATGGGTTCTCTTGGCCTTCTTGGCCCAACCTTGCCAGAAAAGTACGGCTGTTCGAACGTTAACTACGTTTCCTACGGTCTGGTTGCCAGGGAAGTCGAACGAGTGGATTCAGGGTACAGGTCTGCCATGAGCGTTCAATCTTCGTTAGTAATGCACCCAATATACGCCTACGGTACAGAAGAGCAGCGAGAGAAATATCTGCCGAAACTCGCAACCGGCGAATGGGTTGGCTGTTTTGGGCTGACGGAACCTGATCACGGTTCTGATCCTGGCAGCATGATTACCCGAGCAGAGAAGACAGCCGGTGGATATCTTCTGAATGGCGCAAAAATGTGGATCACCAACTCGCCAATTGCTGATCTTGCGGTGGTCTGGGCAAAGCTGGACGGTGAAATCAGAGGATTCATTGTCGAGAGAGGAACCCCCGGGTTCGAGACGCCTAAAATTGAAGGTAAGTTTAGCTTACGCGCGTCGGTGACCGGTGAGATTGTGCTAAGTGATGTTGAGATACCCGAAGAGAACCTGCTGCCGAACGCCAAGGGGCTTGGTGGACCGTTTGGCTGCCTTAACAAAGCACGGTTCGGTATTGCGTGGGGCACGATGGGGGCTGCAGAGTATTGCTGGCATGCTGCCCGTACTTACACCCTGGACCGTAAACAGTTTGGC
>JABBBA010000383.1 GCA_018607685.1 K189A clade bacterium
CAACCGGCGCATCAACGATGGGAATCTCTGTGACATTTTGATCAGCGTTTGCCAATGGCGCTAAAACAGCCAGTAGCCCGAGAAGCAGGGGGCGCAGGATCATTCTTCTACCAGGATTTGTCTGGCTTCGGTGATCGCGAAACGCACCATTTCATATTCAAAAGGGGTTTTAAGCTGACCGTATTTAAAGGGAATCGCCTCTCTTGTGCTCACCGCATAGAATAAGGTGACAGGTATTTTCTCGCGCCGATCCCCCGGAACGCCACCGACATCAACCGCCAGGCTTGTAGCCTGGCCGGCCAACGTCCCAACGCCGTCTCGTAGCGAACTCGGCCCTAGAAGCGGCAATACAAGATAAGGTCCGGGCGAAATACCCCAGTGCCCAAAAGTCTGGCCAAAATCTTCCCTGACTCTGTTAACACCCATAGGTGTTGCAACGTCGAATACGCCAGCGACGCCTATCGTAGAGTTGATCACGAATCGGCCAGTACCCCTTGCTGCTTTTTGTAACTTGAATTGTAGTAATGAGGCCGCGACGGTCTCGACCTCCGCCAGATTTCGCCAGAAATTGGTCACCCCGGTACGCAACGGTTTTGGCGTTATGGCGCGATAGCCTCGAACCGCCGGCAGGAAAACAAAACGGTCGAATTGTCGGTTGAAAGAATAGGCCCGGCGATTAAATCCTTCCCATGGGTCATAGACTTCCATGAAATCTATATTTGGCACACGCTCTTCATAGAACCCAGGGTCTCGAATCGCCTGGTCGGACTGGCTGGTTTTGGTACTTGCGCACCCGCTGCCCAGAGCGATAACTAACAGGGTGAATATGGCTGGAGTTATTCTCGACATCAGGCCAGCCTAGTTGTTGAAAAACGCAAGCATGTCATCGACATTACGCCTGTGCTTCATGTTGCCGCAGTGACCACCGGCAGGGTAGATCAGTGCTCGATCGCCGAAAGTGCTGCGAATAAAGTCGATATCACCCTCACCCAGGATCAGGTCATCGATGTTGTGCTGTACATGTATCTTGCTCTGGCTCGCAAGATATTCCTGCATGCCCAATAAGCTCCATGCAATCACCGCAGACTCCTCGGTGGCCTGTGGATGGGTTAACTGCCAGTAGGGCAGAACCATATGACGAAAGTAGTCCAGGAATGTCCAGCTTGCTGAACGCCTTAAGTAGATATTGTTGTTGCCTTGAATAAGCGTGTTCTGCTGTCCCACTGGTACAATGAAGCCATACTGATTAAGTACGTCGCTCACAAACACCATGTCCGCCGTTGAAAATCCAAAGGATACTCTCACCAGCATGCGCAAATCGAAATCAGACAGTTCCACGCCTTCAGCGATTCGGTACATGGCATCGCCCGTCAAATCGAGTTGACCCTCGCGTTTATAATAGTCCGCCAGGCTTTGTAGCACCGGATCAAAAAATCCTTTTAGGGAGTGACTCCCGGTTCGCTCAAAAACCTCATCACTACTCACAATATCAGTCAGGTTGGTCACTGAGGTCAGTAGATTGACCGGTGGGTTGATGAGCAATACTTTGCTGAATCCGATGGCACCTACTTGATCATCGAGTTGACTGATGAACGCAGCATTCAGCCCACCCAGGCTGTAACCCGTGAGGTAGAAGTCTGTGATTTCGACGGTTGAACCTACCTCTTCAAGCGCACGTTGAATAATAGTGTAGAGATCCTGTGCATCGTCCGGTGAGATACCCGCGTGGTTCGTCGAAGATGCGGCAAAAATGAACTCGGGGTGTGTAGGTGACGTCAATGACAGTACATGAAAACCAGCCCGATATAAGAGGCGTTTCATCAATTGCGCTTTGCCGCCCTCGTGATTCCCTCCAGTACCGGCGATGGAAACGACCAGTGGTGCGGGTGTTTCCTGATACGCCAGTGAAAAACCCAGTCGGTGTACGCCATAACGTCGCTGCCTTTCTAAGCCTTCCAGTTCGGGCTTGTTCATATCCAGATAGTAGTTTCGCTCGCGGATTTCCCCGGGTATTGCGAGCGGCGAGACTAATCTCGCAGGCGTGCCAAGGACGGTCGATCGGGCTGCAGATTGTGCTGGATATTCGTAGTTAAGAACATCTTTAGCGGGTACAGACAAAGGCAGGATGGCCAGGATGAGGAGGCCGAGGAAAAAACCTGGTCCTTTCGAGAGTGTGGGCTTCACAGGGAGTCTATACGGTGTGTTCATGGCGAGAGTATACACTGCTGTTTCTCGGCGAAGAATATGAACTGTTTGTAGGAACGAAGACCGGAGTAAGGCGATCAAGCGCAACGACTCATTGAGTTTGATGGGGCCGCGCCTGATGTTAATCTAGAGGAGTTCCCTGAGGGTTTGGAGTTAATGGCGTTGTCATATGTGCGAATAATTGGTGTTGTCTGTTTCAGTGCTGGTTGGCTCGTTACTAGTCTGAGCGCTTTTGCCGAATCTAACCCCTGGCTGGACAACGACCGATTCAAATTGTCTCTGGGCACGTTCATTTTAGATTATGACAGTGAGTTTCGGCTTTCCAATAGTGAGTTGGGTATCGGAACTCAGCTGAGTTTTGAAGATCATCTTGGTCTTGAAGATTCCCGTACTGTTGCAAGGCTGGCTGGTCACTATCGTTTCGCGGCCAAACATCGCGTTGAATTCAGCTATGTAGATCTATCGAGAGAAGGGAAAGCCACCACAAGATTCCCTATCCTTATCGATGATACTTTTTACCGTACCGGCACCACCCTCAGAACCGATTTCGATTACCAGGTTTTTAAGCTTGCCTATGCCTATTCTTTCTACCAGACCGATAAGACTGATCTCAGCGTTTCTGCAGGAGGCTACATTTTTGATGTCGATATGCGAATTACGCCAAATGAGGGAGCCGAAGAAGGTGAGTCTGGTACTGCAGCTTTTCCAATGTTCGGATTGCATTTAGATTATCGGCTGAGCGACCGCGTGATGTTTATTGCCGGATATGAGTATTTCACAATCGACAAGAATGACGTAGAAGGTGAATTGATTGACGTAATTGTCGGCCTGGAATACAGGGCCTCAAATAAGTTTGGCCTGGGCCTTGGTTATAATAATGTTTCGGTTTCAGCGGAAAATTCCGATGACAATGACGACTTTGACTATGAGTACGATGGAATTCTTGCGTATCTCTCTTATTCTTTCTAACCCAAATTAACCAGGCCTTAGCGCGCTCTCCTGGGCATGGGGCGAGGTGTCGGCATCGGCGTAGGTCGATTCACTGGAGGCCGGTAAATTGGTTGCTCAGGCCTGGGCCGGTTGACGGGTGGTCTGACGTATACGGGTGGCCCATAGTAACCGCGAGGATAGTAGCCCGGATATCCATAGCCACTCGAATAATGGACGCCGTAACTCACGTTGCTGGAGGAGTATCCTGATGAAGAGCAGCCAGCAAGGCCAAGCAGCGCAATCAACAACACCATCAATGCACGGTTCATTGTGGGGCCCCTTCAGGATTAACATAATGATAGACCGCGATAACACTGCCTCCCGGGTCGCTGATCAGTGCTATGTCGCCGTTGTTGTGGGATTCGCCATCTAGCACCACCTGCGTACCGCCAAGTTCTACTGCGCGTGCAACGGTGGCTGCCACATCTGCGACACGGACATAAAGCAACCACGCTGACTGTTTCTGACGCGGGTCCCCCTCAACGATACCTCCTCGAGCAAAACCTCCAGCAGTCAGGAGCTTGTCGCCCTCATTTTCTGATGCCCAATTTCGTTCAATCTCGTATCCCAGTTGCCCGTAAAATTCTGTTGAGCGCGCTGGATTATTTGACCAAAGCTCTATCCAGATCCAGTCGCCGATGTCCGCGCCACGCTCCACCGGGTCACCATCGGCCGAGTCGATGACACCAAACACTGCGCCATCAGGCCCGATATAGATGCCAAACTC
>JABBBA010000325.1 GCA_018607685.1 K189A clade bacterium
TGCTGAGCTCCTTGTACTGGTCAAAGAAGGCAAGGTTGTTAACGGTAAAGTTAATGACCAACGTGAACGAGAGTTCCTGGCAGACAAGGCCAAGCAGCAGAGTGAAGTGAGAAATGCTGAGCGAATGCAGCGTGAAGAAGAAGCCGAGGCAGAACGCCTTGAGAGCATCTTCGAAAAGAACGAACAGGATATTGCTGCCAAGCAGGAAATCCTTGCCAAGCGTCTCGGATCACTCCGGGAATTGTTTGGTGTTCTCCAGCAAGTGGCGGGCGATACACAGGGCGTATTTGAAGGCTCTATTGTTTCGGCGCAGCTTCCCGGTCGTGGCGAATGGCTAGGCGAGTTTGCTCAGTCGATGGGTAAGAGCTCCAAGCTGGCAACGATTGCAGAAATTGAACGACTGTGGTTCGAACTGCAACGTGAAATGACTGAAAGCGCGAAGATCACTCGATTCAATGCGACCGTCATCAAACTCGATGGTGAAGAAGTTGAGCAGGAAGTTGTTCGGGTTGGCTCCTTTAACCTGGTGAGTGATGGACAGTACGTCACCTACGACATTAACACCGGCCTTATTCAGGAACTGCCAAGGCAGCCGGCATCACGGTTTGTCGACTCTGCAGCAGACCTGGCAGAAGCCTCAAGCGGCTATACCCCATTCGGACTTGATCCGACTCGTGGTCAGTTGTTGGCTCTTCAGGTACAGGTTCCAACGATCGAAGAACGCGTTAACCAGGGTGGTACACCGGGTTATGTGATTATTGCCTTAGGTATCGTGGCTCTGCTCTTATCTCTGGAGCGATTCATTACCCTGAGCATGATGGGTGCAGGCGTCAGCAAGCAGGCTGCTAACCCTGGTACTACGAATACTGCCAATCCGCTAGGACGCGTACTACAGGTTTACCACGACAATAAGGATATCGATTCTGAAACGCTACAGCTGAAGCTGGATGAAGCGATCCTGAAGGAACAGCCGGCGATTAACGCGCGTATCGCGTTCATCAAGATCATCTCCATGGTTGCACCACTACTCGGTCTGCTGGGTACCGTTATCGGTATGATCGTGACGTTCCAGGCAATTACACTGTTCGGTACCGGTGATCCCAAGACAATGGCCGGTGGTATTTCACAGGCGTTGATCACGACCGTGCTCGGATTGACCGTGGCGATACCAACGGTACTGTTGCACTCAATTGTTGATTCCAGGGCCAAGTCGATCCTGCATGTATTGACAGAGCAGAGCGCAGGACTAGTGGCAGAGCACGCAGAAAGCGCAGGCAAGTAAGGATGGAAGCTATATTTGTAGCGATTCGAACATTCCTGGAAGCGGGTGGCGATGTGTTGTTTCTCATCGCCGGCGCTACCTTCTGTATGTGGGCGATCATTTTTGAACGTGTGTGGTTCATTAACACTGAACACAAGCAGGACGTTGGAAAAGCACTGTCCTACTGGGAAAGCCGTCAGGAAAGAACGTCCTGGAATGCTCATATGATCCGATTGCGATTGATCTCTGAGGTCAATTTGCGTCTTAAGGCGAATATGGGCTTTATCAAGACACTAATTTCTTTGTTGCCTTTGTTAGGTCTGCTTGGAACAGTGACCGGTATGGTTTCTGTTTTCGAGGCGATGACCTATTCCGGGGGGAACGCTCGCTCTATGGCAGCGGGTGTTTCTATGGCTACAATTCCGACGATGTCTGGAATGGTAGCAACCCTTTCTGGTGTGCTAGCCAATACGTTTTTGGCTTCCAAGGTTTCTGCAGAAGAAAGCTATATGGAAGACACGTTAACGATGGATCACTAGGTCGAAGAATAACAACCGAGTAAGAACATGCGAAAACCGACACAACAAGAAGAAGAAAAGGTTGCAGACTTAACACCCATGCTCGATGTGGTGTTTATCATGTTGATCTTCTTCATCGTAACTGCCACTTTTATTAAGGAAACCGGTAGTGAAGTTAACCGGCCTGATACTAAAACGGCGCAGTTCAAGAAAACGGTATCTCTATTGGTAGCCGTTTCCCCAGACAGCAGTATCTGGATCGACAAGAAGAAGGTTGATGTCAGGAACGTTCGACCATTGATGGAACGCCTGCACGCTGAGAACCCCAAAGGTGGTCTGGTTATCCAGGCTGACATGGACTCCAAGGTCGAGAAGGTTCTGGCCATCATGGATGCGGCACGTACCATTGGCATTAGCCAGGTTGCGATTGCCGGCGAAGACGCTAACTAGGAGGATTTATGGCTATTAGATTCAGTCTTTCCGCTATCGTTGGTGTCATTGTCACACTGGCGCTTTTCTATCTGATGCAGGCTTTGATTTCAGGTGCTGATAGTGCGCTTACCGACGATAAAATCGGCAATCTGGTGGACTTTGTCCGCGTTAAGCAAGACCAGGATGTACAAAAGAAGCAGCGTAAACCTAAAAAACCACCGCCACCTGATGAACCACCACCGGAGACGCCTCCGCAGAATTTCAACGTAAACGTTGATAAGACAGGTTTCTCGATGAATGGCCTTGATGCCAATGTCGGTATTGACATCGGTTCGGGTGGATTTGGTATCAGTGACGGGGAGTATCTGCCGATTGTTAAGGTACAACCACAGTATCCAAGACGGGCATTAAGTCGTGGAATGACTGGCTGGGTTATTGTCGAATTCACGGTAACGGAGCAGGGCACCGTTGGTAGCCCGTTTGTTGTTTCAAATTGTGGTTGGATCAAAAACGCTCGTAATTCCGGTGAGTGTGTAGACAATCCAAACAGTGTATTTGACTCTGCGGCGATTAAAGCAGCTTCAAAATTCAAGTATAAGCCAAAGGTTATTGACGGAGATCCGGTTGAAACAGCCGGTGTTCAGAACAAGATTACCTTTGAACTGGTAGACGACTAGGAGACTGCTGTTATGAGCGCGATGAAACAGTTGAGTAAACTGACGTTACTAGCCGCTATCTGGGCATTCCCGGTCGTCATTGGACAACTCCCTCTCGGGGTATCGTTCGGTGATGCGGTTCAGGCGGCAGAAGAAAAGAAAAAGACTCGCAAGGTTCCTGCAATGCGGGAGAAAACCTACAAGAAGCTGGCAGAAGCCCAGATAATGATTGACCCTGAGTCTGCGCCGCGGGAAGAGGGTGAACCAGCGCCTATTCCAGATGGTACTCCTCAGGACGCCGTTCGCCTGCTGTTAGACCTGATGGGATCCAAAGGGCTTAACAGTTACGAGATGGCTCAAATCTGGAACACTCTGGCGTTTGCTTACTATACGCTCGAAGACATACCCAAGACGATTAATGCGTACGAGCAGATTCTTAAGCAGGGAACTATCACCGAGGCGCTGGAACTTGCATCACTAAGAGCGCTGTTTCAGCTTTCCTATGCGGAAGAAAACTACAAACTGGCGATTCAGTACATCGATCGATTTCAGGCATTACAGGCCGTACCGGATCCGCAGGTAACGTTTATCAAGTCGACAGCGTATTATCAGCTCGATAATTTTCGTGAGTCGTTGAAACAAGCGATTCTGGTTGAAGAAATCGCAGTTTCGCAACAAAAAGACGTAAAGGAGAACTGGTGGTACCTTCAGGTTGTTCTTTACAGCGAGTTAAATGATGTCGATAACGTTATTCGAGTTCTCGAGACGTTAATCATCAATTACCCTAAAAAGCAGTATTGGATGCATCTCGCTGGTATGTATAGCGAGAAGGGCAGAGATGATGCGTCGCTGTCAGCCTACTATGTGACTTACATACAAGGCTTCCTTCAGAAGGAATCGGAAATCGTCATGATGGCGCAACGGCTACTGGGAGCAGACAATCCCTATGAAGCCTCCCAGGTCCTTGAAAAAGGTTTTAAGTCGAAAGCTGTAGAGGAGAATGAGAAGCACCTCAGACTGCTCGCAACCGCTTACACGCTGTC
>JABBBA010000083.1:0-3002 GCA_018607685.1 K189A clade bacterium
TTACATGGCGGCTCAGGCACTCTAACGATCAATGGCAATTTACTGCGAACCGTCCTTGCTCGTCAGGAGGGGTTCCAGCTTGAGTGAACTCACTGTCAATAGCATCAGAGGGCTCGTCATGAAACGAGGGGCCAGGACCATATGATGGATAAGCAGGACCTGACCGCCTCTGGCCGATCTCAGCCTTCATCGGAGCGGACGATAGTGGTCGGTATGGAGCGCAAAGCAGACGCGGCTAGAAATAGTACGTTTTGGTGTCTATGGACCCAAGGCAGGTTTTTAACGACCCGGCCTTCTCTTCTCCAAGGTGCATGACCTCCTGGAAAAGGTTATGTTAATAGTCATGGCTGTATTGAAATGGGCAGGAATTGTTATTGGGGCTCTGGCTATTCTCCTAGGAGCCGCCGCGCTGTTTTTTAGCCTAGTCGTCAACCCTGTAATGATGGACGAGATTCGGACGAATCCAACTGGAGAGGAAGCACAAGAAGCCATGCTATTGACGTTCGAGGGTAGAACGCTGCCGGTGAACTACCTGAAAGAAGGCAGCACCGTGTTTATGGCTGTGGACGGGAGATGGTGGCGAGCATTCACAGGTGATGCTGCGCCGGTTTCCTTGCTCATTCAGGGGGAGACCTACAACGGTCACGGTGTAGTGGTTCTTAATGATCCAGCTTATGTTAAAGACGTGTTTTCTCGACTTAGGCCAACTACCCCTGAGTGGCTACCCGCCTGGCTCAACGGCAAGTTGGTCGTCATCACGATCGCCACATCAGAAGCTGGCTAACGCCGCTAACTAAATAGCCACATGTCTGCTATCTGCGCCAAAGCGGGGTTAGTGCGAAATTGTTGGAAACGCTGCTAACGACCCGAAGCAGACGGATGTAGTTATCTGGAAGTTTCTTCTTCGATGAGCCGATCAATATAGGCGCGGTATTCCTCGCTCAATGAAATTGGGTTTGATCTCCACCATTCACGCCAACCTGGTAACGAGACCACCCATCTGAGAGTTTTTTCCTCAGCGATGAACAGTTGTTCTTCCATGGTCCCGATCTTTCTTTGATAGTAGAGCGTTTCGAATATCCGTTGGTAAGCAAGACTTTGAAAAGAATAGGACCCCAGCTCGTCCTCATCCAGGCTAGACAAATCAGCAGAACCCATTCGAAATCTCCTCGCAACCTGCGGATCTTGAGACATCGCAATGTTTATATTGTTGAACGAATCCGTGATGGCGTGGTGGGAAGAAGCCTTCATAGCTGCGGTGTTCTGTTTGATTTGAAATGCCAAATAACCAATTGTTAACACAACAGCAATGGACCCAATAAATTCGCCCAGAGCACCCAGTTCAAAGATCGTCATGACACCTCCTCATTTAGGAGTGATCTTACATCAGAATCTATTTCGTCTGCCCCTGGCCGCTAGCCGCTAGCTACAGGGAAGGAGTGGTAGCTGGTGTGGCTAACCGCTCCAAAGCGGAAGTTATGCCAGGGGTGGGCGAAAACGCTGCTTCCGAACCATTCCAGACGTACATACGGGTCTCAATCCTAAACGACCGGCGCTTGCTTAACAGGAGGAGTCCACATACATAGCGGACATTAGCGATTTCAACTTCATGTTAGGTGCCTTCTGTATGAGTAACGCAGATAAGACAATGTACCTATAACACCAATTATATATAGCAGCAGAGTGTATAAGGCGATTGAGCTAACAAGGGTAGGATCAAAATGTTCACCTGCAGCCATTAAACGGTCTCTAAGTTCTACTAACTTTGCTCCAGCAAGAAAGTATCTAGTACCCAAAAGCACAGAGAACAATACGTATGATGCTGACACTAGCCAGAAAATCCACCTCGTTAGCATTTCAGATGCAAAGTAGCTGGTAAGAATCACCGCGAACGAAGCGCTGAGCCAGAATTGAAAGATCTGGTCCATCGTTGCTAGGACAACATAATAAATCTCATATGTCTCAGCTATGCTCATCAGGCACCTAACACCCAGTTAAGCGGGGAACCGCGTTGTTGATCAAATAGTTCATCCTCGGAGAGTATCAGAACAGATATGGGTCGTCTGCTTACCGCTTCAAAGCAGAAATGTTCGCTGGTTCACAGATGGGTTATGCTGCGCTTTTTAACTGAAATGGAAACCGTGATGAGTAAAATTGTGTTAATTACCGGTACGAGTACGGGTATTGGCAAAGCTGCTGCATTGCATTTTGCCCGAGCAGGCTACTCCGTCTTCGCCAGCATGAGAAACCCAGACAATGGGGCCGAACTTTTGGATCTAGCGAAGCAAGAGTCATTAAAGCTTTCCGTAGTTAAGCACGATGTCTGCGACCCCTTATCCAACCAGGCCGCAGTAGACCAAGTCATAGCCGCTGCTGGTCAGATTGACGTCTTGGTCAATAATGCCGGTATTGCTGGTGGTGGAGCCTTTGAGGAGACCCCGGAAGCCGAACTGCGATCAGTCATGGAGACCAACTTCTTTGGCGCGATCGATTTAACGCAGCGTGTTGTCCCGCAAATGAGGGAGCGACGGGCGGGTTGCATTCTTAATGTCACGTCGGTTTCCGGCGTCATGGCCTTCTCTACGCAGATGTCTTACTCCGCTTCCAAGTGGGCATTGGAAGCGGCGAGCGAAGTGCTAGCCATGGAAATGCAGGATTTTGACGTCCGAGTAGGATTGATCGAACCCGGTGTCATCCTGACCCCCATCTTCGAGAAGAACGCGGACGAGCCGGATATGAATTCGCCTTATATAAAGTTCTACGAGCGGATGGGCAGGATTTTTGAGGCAGGACTTCAACACCCGACCATGCCCGAAGTTGTTGCGGAAGTCATGCAGCAAGCGGTAGAAACTGACACGCCAAAACTTCGCTACCTCGTCGGAGAAGATGCCCTTAGTATAATGAACGGGAGAGCTGAAATAAGTGATGAAGACTGGATAGCCGCAGGAAGAATGACAGAGGACGAATTTGTGAAGTTTGCTGACGAGAAAATGGGCCTCGTA
>JABBBA010000083.1:3012-3880 GCA_018607685.1 K189A clade bacterium
CTGAAGCCACAGTCCGCTTTTGGCCGATAGCTACGAGACGCTTGAGGTGGCTAGTGTCGCTAACCGCTCCAAAGCGGAAGTCACACCAGGGGGGCGGGAAAACGTCGCTATCGACCAGTTGAAATCACAACCCGAAGGAGACATTAGCGGCGAACAGCTTGATAGGGCGGATACGGAGAAACGAGAGGTTTCAGCGGCATGTAAGGCGGCGACAGGTTGAGACCAGGCTTGTACTCTACCGGCATTAGATTGCAGGCTGAAAGGCTAACTAATCGACACTGTGTACATTTCTGGGGTATCCACCGATTCTTTTCGCTTTTCTGCGATCTATTTTACCCATGCTTTGGTGTGGTAACTTTCGCGTACCTTCAAGTATTCCCGCAATCCGGACGAATTCGCAAGACTACCTAACGCAACCGAGTAAGGTTCCCAAATAGCGTCGTCTAATCTGCCTGCTTGATATTGAAGGAAAATATTTTCCTGAATTCGGGCGAGGGAACCTGCCAAAAACACAAATTGCGCTTTTTCAATATCGTTCAAGCTATTGTAATCCCCAATACCATTCACCCAAATTTTTGTCATTTCGGGATCGGTCGCCGTTGTCATCTGCCAACCAGTAAATTGTGATGCCATGTCATGCATTGTTCTCGCTCGGTCTTCCATCACGCTATTTCTTGTTTGTAGTCCCAAATAAACCAGTGATGCCACTACCGCAAACGCACCAAGTAATTCTGCCACTGCCGCTATGATTTCCCAATTCACGTGTTTTACTCCTTGTTGTTAAGCACTAAGTAAAGATACCCCAATGTCTACTGTTGGTCGTTAGCTACGATAATCGGTGATTGGCTGGTGCCGCTAACCGCTCCAA
>JABBBA010000177.1:0-828 GCA_018607685.1 K189A clade bacterium
CCCCAAAGCCCCCCAGCCACCCCCAAGCAATCCAAACCACATTTTCCTACGTAAAAACCCCAAATAGCGCTAATCCCTAGCAATTTGCTAGAATAGCGCCCTTTGCCCCACCACCATTTCCCAAAAGGACAGGTCAACAATGACGAACGCAGAACCCACACAAGAAGACATGCAGGCGATCCTCGACCGCCAGAAAAAGGCCTACATCGCAGAAGGCGCTGTTTCTGCCGAAACCAGAATTGACCGAATTGACCGGGCTATCAACATTCTGAAGACCCACGGGACCAAATTAAATGAAGCCATGGCCGCAGACTTCGGTCACCGCTCTATGGACCTGTCCAAGATGGCGGACATTGATGGTTCTATCGGCCCACTTGAAGGCGCCAGGAAACACCTTCGTAAATGGATGCGTCCTGAAAAGCGAACACCCATGTTTCCGCTTGGAATATTCGGTGCACGCGCACGAATTGAATACCAACCGCTCGGTGTCGTTGGCTGTATCAGCCCCTGGAACTTCCCCGTACAACTGACCTTCTCTCCACTTGCAGGCGTGCTGGCAGCCGGTAATCGCGCCATGATTAAACCGTCAGAATTCACAGTCCAGACTTCTGAACTGATGAAGGAACTGATCGCAGGCGCTTTTGATGAAGAAGAAATAGCCGTCTTCACAGGCGGCCCCGATGTCGGCGGAGCCTTCTCAAGATTGCATTTTGATCATCTACTTTTCACCGGCGCTACTTCTATCGCCAAACACGTCATGAAAGCAGCAGCTGAAAACCTGGTGCCGGTTACCCTGGAACTTGGCGGCAAGTCCCCTGTCATCATTGG
>JABBBA010000177.1:838-2697 GCA_018607685.1 K189A clade bacterium
CATCGGCAAGTCAGCTAACCTGGAACAGGCGGCCACTAACATCATGGCCGGTAAGACCATGAACGCCGGACAGATCTGCCTGGCACCCGACTATGTGATCCTGCCCGAAGAAAGCCGTGACGAATTTGTACAACATGCGCGCAACTCTGTTGAAAAAATGTTCCCGAACATTAAAGACAACCCCGACTACACCAGCATCGTCAACGAACGTCATTACGATCGTTTGAACGGATACCTGGATGACGCAAAGGAAAAAGGCGCCAACGTGGTTGAAATCAACCCGGCCAACGAGGACTTCTCACAGCAGGAACATCACAAGATCCCACCAACCCTGGTACTGGACCCAACCGATGACATGAAGGTCATGCAGGATGAAATCTTTGGCCCGATCCTGCCGATCAAACAGTACAAAGACGTCCAGGAAACAATGGACTACGTGAACAGCAAGGATCGTCCCTTAGGCCTGTACTACTTTGGCCAGGATAAAGCTGAGGAACGTGAAGTCCTGACGCGTACAACATCAGGCGGCGTCACCGTCAACGATGTGATCATGCACGTGGCCCAGGAGGATCTGCCCTTTGGTGGCGTTGGCCCAAGCGGTATGGGTTCCTACCATGGCTATGATGGC
Source organism: K189A clade bacterium (assembly GCA_018607685.1). GTDB lineage: Bacteria > Pseudomonadota > Gammaproteobacteria > Pseudomonadales > Azotimanducaceae > UBA9659. The sequence goes on from JABBBA010000177.1 coordinate 1,467, forward strand.
TTCAAGAACTTCAGCCATGCAAAATCCATCTACACCCAATCCAATACGGTTTCCAAGCTCGCCGCCGCGATGCGCCCCCCGTACAAGAAAGCTTCCTAAGCCCCTCCATACCAGTGGCCAACCCTGGCCACTGGTCGTTTTACCCTTACATAACACCTGATTGCTGAACTTTTCCATTTGATGAATACTGAGTGCTTCACGTTCAGCAGGAAGGAACCATGACTGAATCCAGCCTCCCAAAGGTTGTGTCACTGGAAGCGTGGCAACGCGAAGTTGATCAACTGCGCATCAAGGAAAAGGAACTCACGCGCGCAACCGACGCCGTCAATGCCCAGCGCAGAAAACTCCCCATGGTCCGTATCGACAGGGACTATGAGTTCGAAGGCGAATCTGGAAAAGTTAACCTTCTCGATCTATTCAATGGCCGCACCCAACTGATTGTTTACCACTTTATGTTCGGCCCCGATACAGACGCCGGATGCCCCGGCTGTTCCTGGGTCACCGATGCTATGTCGCACCCCGCACACCTCAACGCCCGGGACACCTCGCTAGTACTGATTTCACGCGCCCCACTCCCAAAACTTCTAAGTTACCGACAACGAATGGGCTGGAACCTGCCCTGGTATTCGTCCTTCGCCAGCGACTTCAATGTTGATATGGGTGCAACCAAAGACGGCAGCGAAGACCATGTCACCAGTGTGTTCATCCGTGAGAAAAATCAGATATACCGCACTTACTACACCGACAACCGGGGTGTCGAACACCTGGGTAGCCATTGGACTTATCTGGACCTTACGCCGTTAGGCCGGCAGGAGGATTGGGAGGATTCACCAGCGGGATGGCCGAAGGGGAAACTTCATTGGACGGAAAGGCATGATGAGTACTAATCAGAAACAATGCAGCTTTGCCTGTAGATATGCAGCAAACGAACCGGTTACTCCAACCGAAACATCGACGTGGAAGGTGTTCCAGATTGCACGCCGTCAGAGGCCATAAGGAGAACTATATGAGCGCAGAGATGCTTGCAGGATTTTTTGGAAATGGTAGCGCCTACTAGAGCGTCACAACGAAGTCATTGCGAAGGCTAAGCAAGATAACCCGGGACCGGGAAATGAGGACCTCCAATAAACAATAGACGACAGATGATCGCTGCCACGCAATACTCCATTCAATGACAGGCATTTTTTTCGCGCGGACCGCAGCGGCATTCTGGGCGCTCGCCACCAGACTC